>JANOHH010000770.1:0-2856 GCA_031406395.1 Verrucomicrobiota bacterium
CGATCGGTATGCCATAACCAGGCCAATCATGGCGCCGGCAATCACTACATGATGACTGGCGCTCCCCCTCGTATACCGGTCGGATGTGGCGCTTTTGTTAGTTTTCATCCCAGCCTCGGCTGGCCCAAGGCGGCCTGGCCGTCATGCGAGACGTAAAATCCAGGTTGGACGCGCGTGGCATCGATGTGGATCTGGAGCGTTGCGTGGCCCGAGAGAAAGCTGATGGCAGATTGTTACGGGGGGATCCACAGGCAGTCGAGCCGTGGCGCGATCCGGAAGTTTGGCAAATGATCGCCAGCGGCCACGGGCGAGCGGTGCATCACATCGAAAGTCCCGCCATGACAAGCTTGTGCCGCATGTGCAACGTCAACGAGATCGACGGACTAGTCGCCATTGTCAGTGTCATTCGTCCGGGGGCGGCCAATGAAGGCAAAAAAGGGACATTCACTCGGCGTTATCAGGGGATGGAGTCGATCGCTTACCCGCACCCTTCGTTGGAAGCATGTTTGCGCAGCACCTACGGCCTCGTCGTTTACGAGGAGCACATCCTGCAAATCTGTGAAGCGTTTGCCGGCCTGCCGCCGGGGCGCGCCGATGTACTCCGTCGTGCCTTGAACAAACAGAAGCACGCGGTCATCGAGGAGATTCGCGGGGAGTTCTTTGCTTCCGCGCAGGCACGCGGTCATTCGCCGGAGAAGACGGTTGAAGTTTGGGGATTGGTTACGGGGTTTGCCGGTTACGCCTTCTGCAAGGCCCACAGCACGGCCTATGGGGTTGAGGCGTATCAATCGGCGTGGCTCAAGCGCTACTATCCGGCGGAATTCATGGCGGCGGTGCTCACCAACGGCAAGGGATTCTATCACCCGCTAGTCTACGTCCTCGAAAGCCACCGCCTCGGATTGAAATTCCTGCCGCCATCGGTGAATGAACCGGGGCCCGCGTTTGTTCCCCACGGCAATTTCATCCGCGTGCCGGTGACGCGGGTCAAAGGACTCACGGCCCGCACGACGGATGCAATGATTGAAGCGCGGAAACGCGGAGGGTTCACCTCGTTTGCGGACTTCTTCCACCGGGTCGCGCCAGCGGCGGAGGAATTGGAGGCGATGATTCGGGCCGGGGCCTTTGACGAGTTTGGAGAATCCCGCACCCGCCAGTTCTGGCAGGCGCAGCATCTCGTCAAAACCTATTCCGCGAATGCCGAACCGAACCAAGGCTGGCTCATCGCTCCGCCCGGATTGGAGCAGCTCGTCTCGGCTCCACTCGCGGAGCCCACCCGCCTGGAAAAGTTACAGGCGGAAACCGAGTTGTTCGGCTTTGCCGTTAGCGGGCATCCCTTGGAATTGTTTCCCGACGTGGCGTGGAATAGCTATTGCCCCATAAATCGCCTTGGCGAATTCGTCGGAGAAACCGTCACGACGTGCGGCTTGGTCGTGGAGCAACGCACGCATCATCAAATTACCGGCGAGCCGATGAAGTTTCTGTCGCTGGCCGACTGGATGGGCATCGTGGAAACGGAGTTGTTCGCGCAGACTTACAAGAATTACGCCTTGGCCACGATCCGCTTTCCAGTGTTGGAGGTGGAAGCGCGGGTTGAGCCATTTGAGAACGGCAAGGGTTTTAGTCTGCGCGCTCTTCGTGCGGGGCCGCCGCGTACGGTTTGCAGATCTACGTGACGAATGAACTTTTTCTGGCAGAGGGGGATGTGGGTGATTCGGGAAGGTTGCCGGGCGCCAGAATTCTGGAGAACGGGCCTGGTGGCCGGCTGGAGTTTGGTTCCGCCCACCATACCATTTCTGGAATCAAGAAATGGACGGTCGCCGCGCGCAGGCATTTTCCAAGCACTTGCTTCACGACTTTTTTGTCGCCGAGTTCGAGTGGCTCCAATTCGTAGGTCGCCCGTCATGCGTCCGTGCTGCCGGCATGGCAAATCACCTCAGACGGCGAAACGCCTCCCAACCGTAGATGCTTTGCAAACAACCACCGCGCGATCTGCCCTGCTGTGTTGAAGTTGTTCCCGAACCTGCGATGAGCGTTCTGCTCCGCTCGGCCGGTTCATCGCTGGTCTGGCTTCGGCGCCGGCAGGGGAAAAGCGCTGCGTAGGAATCAGAGCGTAATCAGGCGGACGGCCTAAAAGCCGCCCGCGATGAATCGCTGCGGAATCGAGCCAAGCCAACGGTCGTAAATCCAGCGCAACAGCCCCTGATTTGGGATGGTTGGCAGCTTGCTATTGCTCCGGCTGAGCACCAGATGAAAACTGCCATCGGCGAAATACTTCGGTCCCCGAACGAACTGGGTGTTAAAATAGCGCACGTACTCTTCCCGGTGCACCAGTCCCAACTCCCCGAATGTGGCGATCCACCAGGTTTTGGGTTGAACAGTCTGGTGTAAGTTAACCCCGTTGATGATGTCCGGGCGTGACGAAACGCTCATGATCCAAAGCCCATCCGGTGTTAAGTGCTTCGTAATATTCTTTGCCAGACGAGGGAGGTCTGGCGTCGCGATGTGTTCCATCATTTCCCAGCAAGTCACGATGTCAAATTGAAGCGGTTTGGCCTGGCCGTTGATTTCGATCGACAGTTCAAACTCACCCGTCACGTCGCAGGTGAACAAGTATTCCGGAATCGACCGCCACTCGGCGCGGCGAAAGCGCTTGGAGTAATCACTGCCTTCCAAACCGACGGCCATGAAGCCATCGTCGAGGCAATTCTTGACGAACCCGCCGCCGGAGCATCCCAGGTCCAGAATCTTCAATGCAGCGCCTTGCGGGAACAGTTTGTACAGTTTGTCGTTGAACCGACGGTTGACACTGTTGTCACGTTTCGTACCCCAGGGGTTGAGATGGTCGGGTGACTGATA
>JANOHH010001179.1:0-7094 GCA_031406395.1 Verrucomicrobiota bacterium
GCAGGTTGTCATCACGTAGCCGATCCAGTCGACCAGCGCTTGCTGGCTCAGATTGCCGCGACCATCCAGGTCGCTGCGGCGCGGCTCGTCGGCCGCTGCCAGCAGCGCGTAGTAGCGATCGGTGCTGCGTGCAAAACCACGCAGCGGCGACCACAGACCCCCGGTGTAGCCCAGCGCGCTCAGCAGCGCATGCGTGTGCAGCCGCATCACGCGGCCGTTGCCGTCGATGAACGGGTGCACCCAGCTCAGGCGGTGGTGCGCGGCGGCCAGCGCCAGCAGCGCGGGCTCGCCGCGATTCATAAATATTTTCCGCTTCGACGGTGACGTGGCGATTCCATCCGGGTTGATCCTCCAGTGGGGCAACAATCTCTACAACACCGACCTCAAATGGCCGCCGAACAAACCGACCGGAACCTCCATCTGGCGCGACCTGAATGGCGATGGCGATTATCAGGCCGCTGAGTTCGCGCCGAATACCGATCGGGTCAAGCCCGGGCCCTTCTGGGTGGATAAGCAAGGCAACCTCTGGATGGCCTACGGTTTCTTCCGCTACGATTTCCAGGGACTTGACGCGAAAGGCAATCCGATCTACGCCGCCGACAAGGTCACGGTGCTCGACAAACCCAAGGGCGTGAACCGGGTCGCCCGCGTCTGTTACCTCGACGACACCGACACCCTCATCGTCGCCGAGGAAGGCACCGACGAGCAGGGGCGGCCCAGCATGCGGCACCTCAGCCGCGTCTTCGTCTGCAAAGGTTACCTGGCCGGAAATCGTGAGACCGTTTCGTTCGTGCCTGGCGCCGGCCGGGAAACGGGTTGCGTCACGGCGGCCGGCGACTATGCCTTCACGGGCGGTTGGAAAACCCGCGGCCGGATCTGGGTCAACCGTCTCAGCGACGGTGCGGAAGTTGGCATGTTCGATCCCGACGAAACCGTCGGAGGCGTGAAGAACACCGGCTGGATTGACCTGCTCACTGGCATCAATGCCTTCAAACGCAGCACCGGCGAATACCTCGTCTTCGTCGAGGAGAATTACAAGGCCAAGAGCCTCATCTACCGCTGGCAGCCGTGATGCGACTCTGCGAATCTTCCCGCATGATTTCCGCCCGCTGGCAACCGGTCGCGAACTTGTGCGTCCGATGGCTCCTTGGCTTCGCCTGGGCGCTGCCCATGCTGGCCGCCAACCGCTTCGATGTCCGCGAGCACGGCGCCATCGGCGACGGAATGGTTTCCGCAACCGTGGCGATTCAAGCCACGATCGACGCTTGCGAAAAATCTGGCGGCGGGCTGGTGCTCTTTCCCCCGGGCCGCTATCTCTCCGGCACCATCCATCTCCGTGGCGGGGTGACACTTCATCTCGAAGCCGGCGCGCGGCTGATCGGCACAACGAACCTTTCCGACTACGCGCAGCCCAAGCCGCCGGACTACATGCCCGAGGCCAAGTGGGGCAAGTGGCATCGCGGGCTGATCGTCGGTGAGAATCTCGAAGATGTGGCCATCACGGGACTCGGCGTGATCGATGGTAACAAGGTCTTCGACCCGACCGGTGAAGAGCGGATGCGCGGGCCGCACACCATCGTATTTGTGAATTGCCGCCGGTTCACTTTGCGGGATGTGACCCTTGTTGATTCGGCGAACTATTCGGTCTTTTTCCAAGTGAGCGACGACGTGGAGATTCGCAACGTAAGAATTATCGGCGGCTGGGATGGCGTGCATTGGCGGGGCGCGCCGGAGCGATGGTGCCAAAATGTAAACCTCATCGGCTGCCAGTTCTTCACCGGCGACGATGCGATTGCCGGCCGTTACTGGAACAACACCGTCATCAAGGATTGCCTCATCAATTCATCGTGCAACGGCATCCGGCTGATCGGGCCGGCGACGCGGCTGACCATCGCGAACAACCTGTTTCGGGGTCCGGGCGAACAACCCCATCGCACTTCGGGTGTGAAAGCTCGCACCAACATGCTTTCGGGAATCATTCTCCAACCCGGCGCGTGGGATGCGACGCGCGGCCCCCTCGATGAAGTGCTACTGGCCCACAACGTCATGCAAAACGTCGCCTCGCCGGTGACGCTTTGGAGCAAGCCGGGAAACACCGTGGGCAAAGTTATCGTGAGCGGCTTGAACGCGACTGGCGTCTATCGTTCCGCCATTTCCGTGGAGAGCTGGACGGACGCGCCCATCACCAACGTCGTGATTCGCGATGCCCAGATTGAGTTCGCCGGTGGTGGCCAAGCCTGGCCGGCGGAGCAGGCGGTCAAAGGCCCGGGCGTTGATGCGCGTCCGTTGCCGGCGTGGGGGCTGTACGCGCGCAATGTGCAAACGCTCACGCTGGAAGATGTGCGCTTCAACCTGGCGGCGGATGACCTGCGTCCGGTGCTCAGCGCCGACCGCGTGGAGCAACTCAATCTGGATGGTTTCAAGTTTACGCGCGTCCCCGGTGTGACCGAGCCGATCGTCACGACCAATGTGGGAAAAACGTTCCAAAATCCGTGAGCCCTAAACCTGATAGAATTAGCGCGCGACTGTTCGCCTTGCTCTCGCTGGGCGCGATGACTTTGACGCACCTTGCCCACGGTGCCACCGAAATAACTTTCCCACTCAAGCTCAGCGAGAATCGTCGACACCTCGTGGACCAACGGGGCACGCCGTTCCTTTACAACGCCGACACGCCGTGGATGCTCTTCACCAAACTTACCGGAGCGGAGGCGAAGGAATACATCGCGCGGCGGAAGGAACAGGGTTTCACCGCCCTTCAAGTGATGCTGACCGGCTTTCTCGGCATGACGAATATGGCGGGTGAACTTCCCTTCGCGGGGACTCCGCCGGAACAGGACTTCGCCCAACCGAACGAACAGTTCTTTGCGCATGTAGACCGCGTCGTGGCCGAAGCGCAGCGCCAGGGAATGCTGCTCGCCATCGCGCCCGCCTGGTCGGGTTGTTGCGGTGAAGGTTGGGCGGGCAAGGAAAAGGACGGTCGGCTAAAGCCGCTCAATACGAATGGGGCGGAGAAGTCGCGTGAACTGGGCCGCTGGCTGGGCCAGCGCTACGGGAAGTTCGCCAATGTCCTGTGGATTCTCGGCGGCGACAACGATCCGAATAACGCTCGCGCGGAAATCCGTGCCCTCGGCCTCGGCCTCAAGGAAGCCGCGCCGCAGCAGCTCATCACCTATCACGCCGCCTCGACGCATTCGAGCACCGACGTTTGGTCGGCGGATGAACGCTGGCTCGATGTCTCGATGGTCTATTCCTACTTCCGTGGCTTCAATAAGGCGTGGAACAAGAATCAGCCGGACATCTATGAAGTGAGCCACACCGAGTTCGCAAAGATTCCGGTGCGCCCGTTCTTCCTCGGCGAATCCACCTACGAAGGCGAGCACGGCGATTGGGGCAGTGCGGGGCAGGCCCGCAAACAGGCTTACTGGTGCGTGCTCGGCGGCGGCTTCGGAAATGCCTACGGCTCGCCGGACTGGAATCCCCCCCCGAACTGGCGCGAGTTGCTGGAACTCCCTGGCGCGAACAGCCTGAAACATTTCCGCATCCTCTTTGAATCCCGGCCGTGGTGGAAACTAATGCCCGATTCGCACAACGTCGTTGCCGTGGAGGGCCGCGGCCCTTTCGCGACCAATGACTTCACCGCCACCGCACTCGCCGACGATGGGTCGTTCGCCATCGCGTATTTACCGATCAGGCGCGCGGTCACCATCGACCTCACCAAACTGTCCGGCGAGCGAGTCAACGCCTGGTGGTTCAACCCGCGTGATGGCAAGGTGACGCGCATCGGCGAGCTCGCGGACAAGCAGTGCCATGCCTTCGAGCCACCTGGCGACGGCGACTGGGTGCTCGTGCTCGATGATGCAGCAAAGGCCTTTCCTAAACCCGGTCGGCCATGACGCGCCTGCTACTAATCTTTACTTTGATGCTTTCGCCAGTGTTGGCCAGCGACTGGCCGCAATGGCGTGGGCCGTTGTTCAACGGCTCCACCACGAAAACCAACCTCAAATCCTCCTTTAGCCAGCAGCAGGATATTCTCTGGTCCACGCCCTTGCCGGGTCGCAGCGGCGCGACCCCGGTGGTCTGGGGCGATGCCATCTTTTTACCCAGTCCGGACGCGCAGAAAAACCTGCTTCTGTTCTGCGTGGATCGCACCACCGGCAAGGTGCGCTGGCAGCGCGAAGTCGGCGTGGGGGATCGGGTGAACGGGAAGAACAATATGGCCTCCTGCTCCGCCGTGACCGACGGTCAACGCGTCTATGCTTTGTTCGGCACCAGCGACTTCGCGGCGTTTGATTTCGACGGCAAGCCGGTCTGGCAGATTAGTCTGCGCAAGGAGTTCGGCGGGTTCGCCAGTATGTTCCTCTATGGGGCCAGCCCGCTGTTGTTTGAAGGCCGGCTCTATTTGTCGGTGTTGCAGCGCAACCCACCCACCTACGGCCATGCCATGGACCAGAAACCGGAGCGCAAGTCCTGGCTGATCTGCATCGATCCAACGACCGGTAGTACCCTGTGGGGCCATGAACGCAAAACCGAAGCCGTGGGTGAAGCGATGGAAGCCTACACCACGCCGTTACCGGTTGCCGTCGGCCAGGGGACGGAGTTGATTGTCGTGGGCGCGGATTGCGTCACGGCCCATCGGCCCGCCGACGGCAGCGAGGTGTGGCGCTACGCCGGATTGAATCGCCGGAAAAATCCAGGCGGACGCATTGTGCCGAGCGCGGTGGCCGCGCCCGGTTTCATCTTTGCCATCGGCCCCAAGCGGGAGCAACTCGTGGCCCTGCGCACCGGCGGGACAGGCCTGGTGGGCGAGGAAGGTGTGGCGTGGCGCACCGAGCAAAACATCCCCGACGTGCCCACGCCGCTGTTCTATGAGGGCCGGTTGTTCGTTCTGGATGGCGACCGCCAAACGCTGACGTGTTTCCAGCCCGACACGGGCCGGCAGTTCTGGCAACAGCGCCTCGGCGTGCGTGAGTTATTTTACGCCTCGCCCACCGGCGCGGACGGCAAGATTTATTGTCTTAGCGAAGCGGGCACGTTGGTCGTGCTCTCGGCGGGCGAACAACCCGAAGTGCTTTCCACCACGTCATTCGGCGAAGGCCCCTGCATGTCTTCGGTCGTTGTGTCCGGCGGCAATCTGTTGATTCGCACCGCCGAACACCTGATCTGTCTCAAGGCCAACCCGTGAACAAAGCCCTATGAAAATCATCTTCCGTTGCTGCACTCTCTTCACCGCTACCGCGCTTCTGGCCCAAACGAATCCGGTGACCAACATTTCCAAGCCGTTGGAAAACACGCTGGGCATGAAACTCGTGAAAGTTCCTGGCGTGCCGGTCATGTTTTCGATTTGGGAGACCCGCGTGCGCGATTATCGAACCTTTGTGGACGAGACCCGGCGCGAGTGGCTGCCGCCGGACTTCGCTCAGACCCCGGAGGATCCGGTGGTGAATGTGTCCTGGGATGATGCCGCCGCGTTTTGCCAGTGGCTGACCGTGCGTGAGCGCAAGGCCGGGAGCTTGGCGGACAAACAGCGCTATCGGCTGCCGACCGACGCAGAATGGAGCCTCGCTGTGGGGCTTGGCTCTGAGCGCGGGCGCACGCCGGAGGACCGGTTGCAGGCCAGCGTGGTCTGGCCCTGGGGTTACGCCTGGCCGCCCCAACCTGGCGATGGCAACTATGCCCCCGAACTGGAGGCGGACAAGTCCATCAACACTTCGCCCGTGGGTAGTTTCAAGCCCAACGCCCACGGCCTTTTTGACTTGGGCGGGAATGTCTGGGAGTGGTGCGATGACTGGTATAACGACGCCCGGGTCACCAAGGCACTCCGCGGCGGATCGTTCCACGACCCCCAACCCAAGGACCTGCTGGCCGCGTATCGCTTCAGCGCCACGGTGCACTTGAGCAACGACGACATCGGATTCCGCGTGGTGCTGGAGGACGCTCCCGTGCAGTCGCCATGAACTGATTCCACGAATCAGCACCACCTTCCAAGCCCATCGATGAACCGGAGCTAAATGAGAGCCTCACCGCTTCGGTGGCAGTTTTTCATGGAACCCTTGATCGGCAGCTTCCAAACCTGAGCTTCAACGGCGAAGGATTGCTTTCGTTTCCCCTCCGTTTGGGTAGTTGCAAATTGAACCTCGGGCTGTAAATTTTGGCGATGACACAAACCGTTTTAAATGTTAGTGGAGCGCCGACCACCAGACGTTCTTTGCCCACGATGGGAAAGCGGGGCTTCACTTTGATCGAATTGCTGGTTGTCATTGCGATCATCGCCATCTTGGCGGCGATGCTCCTGCCCGCTTTGAGCAAGGCCAAAGCCCGCGCCCACCGCACGCTCTGCATGTCCAATATGAAACAGTTGGGGCTGGGGCTAACGATGTTCACCACGGACCGCGAGGAGATGTATCCCCCTACCGTTTACTCGAGCGGCGACTCCCAGTATCAATTGACCTGGGACGACTACATCAATCGCCACATTGGCGGGAGGGCCAGCGACCAGGACTTGACGTTTGGCGTTACTCCGCCCGAGGTCACTCCCAAAGTGCTCCGTTGTCCGGCGGATCGGATCGAATTTCCAAAGGCCGAATCGTGGTTGAATAGTTTTGCCGCACGACGTTCGTACGCCATGAATTGGGCCGGCCCTAACTTCATGCTGACCTCGGCCAACGCACCCCTGCCCGTAAGTGGAGTTATGGGCGTGGGCGTCTTTTACAACACCCGCGGGTCCGCCCCTTCAACAATTAACTGGGAGCCCCGCGGATTCAAAGTCTCCCAAGTGCGGGATCAGGCGGGCACGATCCTGCTAGCCGAGCTGGCCAATGGCCGAAACATGGCGGGCAACGATTGGCCGTCGTTTTGCGCCGGGCCCGGGCCAACCGTTCCGGCCGGGGTGAGCGATGACTGCGTGCAAACGACCACCGCCGCCAACGTCAGTGCGACCGGTCATACCTATGGGTCGCTTTCCTACGGCCTGCATTCTCAGCGGTTCAACTACCTTTTTCACGACGGACACGTGGGGTTGCACAAAACCACCGAAACCGTCGGAAGCGGCACGACCGCCAACCCGAAGGGCATGTGGACCATGGCCGCCGGGGATT
>JANOHH010000789.1:0-1154 GCA_031406395.1 Verrucomicrobiota bacterium
TCCAGCAAAACCCGTACGGTTGGAACTGGGGCAATATGCACTGGGGCCACGCCGTGAGCCGCGATCTCGTGCATTGGGAGGAATTGCCGATTGCCATCTACCCGCACGCGCCGGGCGATGCGGTCTTTTCCGGAAGCGCCGTGGTGGACAAGGACAACACCAGCGGATGGAAGCAGGGCGACAACGACCTGCTCGTCGCCGCTTTCACCAGCACCGGCCGGGGTGAGTGTATCGTGTATTCCAATGACCGCGGGCGGACGTGGGCCGAATACGAAGGCAATCCCGTCGTGAAACACGCCGGTCGCGATCCGCGGTTGCTGTGGCATGAACCCACCAAGCGCTGGGTGATGGCGCTTTACGACGAGCTCGATAAGAAACAGTGGATTGCATTTTACACCTCGCCCGACTTGCGGAAGTGGGAATTTGCCAGCCGCATCGAGGGTTTTTACGAGTGCCCGGATCTCTTCGAACTCCCGGTCGATGGCCGCGCGTCGCGAAACGGATGGGTGCTCACCGCCGCGAGCAGCGAATACAGGGTCGGTGCCTTTGATGGGAAAACCTTCACGCCGGAAACGCCCAAGCTCCCGGGACATCGCGGCAAAGGATTCTATGCGGCCCAGACCTTCAGCCAGGATCCCAAGGAACGCATCGTGCAGATCGGCTGGCTGCAAACCGCCACGCCGGGCATGCCTTTCAACCAGGCGATGTCGCTGCCGCTCAAGCTGGGCCTGCGCCAAACCCCGGAAGGTCCGCGCCTCACTTGGCAACCCGTTGCAGAGCTGGCCGCGCTGCGCGGAAAGCAGCTCGCGAAATTATGCCGACCGCTGCCACCGGGCGAAGATGCGCTCGCCGGTGTGCACGGCGAGTTGCTGGAAATCCGCGTGGAGTTTGAACCGGGCACGGCAACCGGAATCGATTTTAATGTGCGCGGCAACGTGGTCAGTTACGATGCGAACAGTCAGGAAATTGTCGTGAACGGCAAGCGTGCGCCCGCGCCCTTGCTCGATGGCAGGAAGCAGCGGCTCATCATCTATGCCGACCGGACGTGCCTGGAAGTCTTCGCGGCGGATGGACTGACGTATCTGCCCTTCCCCATCAACCTGGACCCGAGCAACACCTCGCTTTCGCTTTTTGCCAAGGGCGGGACGGCGGAG
>JANOHH010000800.1:0-2068 GCA_031406395.1 Verrucomicrobiota bacterium
TTCTAGGGGTCCGCTTCGTCCGGAACAAGCTTAACGCCTACACGGATGCGCAGCCGCTGAAGATGCCGAAGGTGGAAATGACCGACGCTGAATTTCAAATCCTGCAGCAACGGATGAAAGCCTTCGCCGCCGCGCTGGAACAGGGAAAGCCGCTCGAGCCCCTATCACTGAATGAGCGCGATCTCAATGCGCTGATCGGCTTGTCCCCGAATACGAAGGAACTGGCGGACAAAGTCCACGTTTCGCTGAACGGCAACGAAGTCAAAGGCATGGTCAGCATCCCGCTTTCCGGGCTCGGCTGGCTGGGCAAGGGACGCTATCTCAATGGCGACGCCACGTTCCAGGTGTCCTTGGAAAATGGGGTGTTGATCGTTACGGCGCAGGAGATCCGGGTCAAGGGCGTGCCCATTCCGGAATCGTTCATGGGGCCATTGCGCCGGGAAAATCTCGCCAAGGAGGCATACAAGGATCCGCAAAATGCCGAAACCATCCGGAAATTTGAAAGCATTCAAGTCGAGGACAGTCAGGTGACCGTCAAGGCGCGACCGGCGCAGTGATCCTTCTCAGCCCCCTGCCCCAACCAAACGCTGATGTTCCTGCATGACGTAGCGATCGGTCATGCCGGCAATATAATCACATACTGCGCGATGAAGTCCTTCGCGACGGATGCGTTTGCGGGAAAGTTCGCCGATCGCACGTGGGTGGCGAATGTAGAAGTTGAAGAGTTCCGCCAGAATGCGCACCGCCCGGGTGTTCGCCTCGTCCACCTGCTGACTGAAATAGAGATTTTGAAATAAATACTTCCGCATCTCCTGGTTCAATTTTCGGCGCGGCGGACTGTATTGTACCAACAGGCGCGGATGGAGTCGTACCGCGTTGGCGTTTTGCACCCCGGCACGGGCAATCAGTTTCTCCGTCGTCAACACCACGTCGCGCACCTGCCCGTCAATCATGGTGCGAATGATGAAATAACGGCGGCACTCATCCGGCAGCGCCCCATGCTCCCGGCGAACCTTGCGCGCAGCATCGCACCAGACAGTTACGCGGTCATTCAATTCTTTCTCATCCAGCAAACCCGCATCGAGACCGTCGTCAAGATCGTGACTGCAATAAGTGATTTCATCCGCGAGGTTGGCCACCTGGGCTTCGAGTGAAGAATGCTGCGCGGCAAAACTCCGGCGCTTGCTCGGGTGATCGGCCCCCGCGAGATGCTTCACCAATCCTTCGCGCACCTCCCAAGTCAGGTTCAGGCCGGAGAAGCCGGGATATTTTTGTTCCAACTCCTCGACGACACGCAGGCTTTGCCGATTGTGCTCGAAACCGCCGTGATCTTTCATCAGGCGATCCAAAGCATGTTCACCGCGATGGCCGAACGGCGAGTGTCCGAGGTCGTGCGCGAGAGCAATGGTCTCGGTCAAATCTTCGTTAAGCTTGAGCGCGCGGGCGATGCCCCGGGCGACGGCGGCGACTTCCATCGTATGCGTGAGCCGGGTGCGGAGATGATCGCCGGTGCCGTTGAGGAAGACCTGCGTCTTATATTCAAGTCGGCGAAAGGCCCGCGAATGGATGACGCGGTCGCGGTCGCGCTGGTACTCCGTGCGCCAGTCGGGTGCGATTTCCTTGTGTGTGCGCCCCCGGCTTTCACCGCTCAACTGCGCATAGGGCGCGAGCGACTGCCGTTCCAGTTGTTCCAGCTCCTGACGCGTGCGAGGCATGGTGGAAGTGCGCAGTGAGAACCGCGCTGTCGAAATAGTCAGTTCACCAACAGCGACTGAACCGAGATGCCGCGCAACTCGAACAGGCGGCGAATGGTGTCTTCGATCAAATTATTCGGGCAACTGGCACCAGCCGTGATGCCAACCGTAATCTTCCCGGCGGGCAGCCAGTCGCGGGTTTCCACTTCCTGGAGCAGATGTTGGTTGTAATGGACGATGAGTTTGTCCGACTCCATTTTAGCCGCGTTCTTGATGAAAAATGTGGGCAGCTTGGCTTCGCCCATCTCTGCGAGATGCGAGGTGTTCGAGGAATTGTAGCCACCGATGACGATGAGCAAATCCAGCGGCTGATT
>JANOHH010000842.1:0-1666 GCA_031406395.1 Verrucomicrobiota bacterium
CCGCTCCGGGCCGGGCGGTATTCGGTCCGGCATGGAATGCGTCAGGAAGAAAAGATCCATGGCGGCGTTGCCTTTCGGACGCCAGCCGGAGTGGTATTGGTAGGCCACCTCCAAGGGAGCGTAGTAATCACTGTCAATCAGGTTTGGCAGGAAGAAAGCCGTCGTGGCGAGACGGTTTTCAATGCGCAACCAGACGGGCTGGATTCCCTGCCGGTGCAGCGCGCGGTCGAAGAGCCTCGCGGCCTCCTCCGGGCTGGGTACCGCCACGCTCACCCGGAAACGTTCGTTCTCCTGGTAGCTGGCGCGTTGAAGAAAATTGGCTCGTTCATCCAATCGCGGCTGGAAAGAAGCGCAACCTGCGGTCGCCCCGGCGGCCGCGAGAAGCAGCAACCCGGTCCGGCCGACGCACGCCCATCCCCGGCCCAACGAATTCCTTTCAAAAATCCCCTGCAAGAAGGCAATGAGCGGTTGAATGTTTTGTCACTCCACAGACCATTTTTCGAGGGGCCAACCCGCACACGGGTCCGAACGCCAAGCGGGACTCACTTTTTAGCAAGCGGCTCGAAACTGAATTTCTGCCCGCCCACCGTGGCCTCGGCCATCAGGCCAGACTTGGCCTTGGTGAAGACCATCACGCCCTCGACATATTTGGCGTTATTGCTAGCGCCCTCGGCGGCGGCGACCGCACTCACCTGGGCGCTCATGGAATAACCGCCGGCCTTAAATTTCGCCAGCGCCTCCTGGGTTTCGAATAAGATAAGTTCCGCAAAGGCCTGCCCGCCAATCTGGGCGCCCACGGTCACCTGGGTCATCTTGGCGGTGCCAAGCAGTTTGCCGCCGGCGTAAACCTGGCCGGTGCCATGCGCGCCACCCACGATGAACCCGCCCTTGCCGGCGGTCGGGAACACGGCATAACCGGCCGTTTTTTTGAAAAGAGCTTTCAGACTTCCATCGGCCGCGTTGAAATCCTTGAGAGCGTCCTTCACTTCGGCGGTAAGTTTCTTCTGGTCGATTTCTTCGGCCGCGGCTGGGCCGACACACGCAAGGGTGGTGAGGAGGGTTACCGCGGTGACCAGCAGTTTGATTGGTTTCATAATGTTCTTTAAGTGCTGAGTTTTACCATTCCTGACCCAAGCAGCGACGATTCGCTTGTGCATCCGAACCGCCCCGCCAACAGGTTCTCTATGGAACCGTTTGTCGATCCAAATTGTAGCGATACTTCTCTATTCGGCAAATGCGAGTCATTCAGGATAAAGGATAACGCGGGGGTTGGCCGGGAACGGGTGTAGGCTGCGGGTGTCCCCCGTAATGGGGACTGGTGAGGGAGGGGGCGGGGGTTATGCTCAGGGTGTTGTTGGCGCTGCGTTCTCAGTGCCGTGTGTGAAAAGGCCGGACTTGTTACCCGGCCTTTCTCTTTGTACCGAACCCTCTTCCTTCGGATTATTCCCACAAAGCCGCCCGCTGGCCTGCCGCTTCACGCAGCCGGGCGTCCTCGGAAGTACCGCAAAGGTAAACGGCTTTGCAACAGCGTCCATGTTGGCGTGCTATGACGTGGCATAGAAGGCATTGAGGCGGAGGATGGCGGTGGATTCCGCAGCGTGGTCGCGCAGGGACTGGCGCAACCACCGGATGAACTTCACGCTGCGCTGGGTGGCGCGGCGCGCTT
>JANOHH010000847.1:0-1122 GCA_031406395.1 Verrucomicrobiota bacterium
CGCGCCGCGTACTAGCGGCGCCACGTGGGGCGTATTTCTTGCGGGATGCATGATTCACACGTCACGCGCAGGCCGTTCCGCCCGCGTTACGGGCGGGGACATCGCAGCGCGATGTCCCTACCTTGGGACGCGTCCGTTCCAGCGAGATGGCGGGCAAGGGATTGTCCGCCCTACCATGCTTGTGAGCAATTCACTGGCAACGCAAAGAGGTTTCCTGTAACACGAGCCAGGTTTTCGTTTTGTAAGAGGCGAAAAGGATGAACGAAGTATGAACACGAGTCGCCTATGTTCGGAATGCGGGTCGCCGATGAGCGACGACGCACCGGAGGGGCTTTGCCCGAAGTGCGTTTCGAGGGCCGGGCTTGGGACTACCAAGAACAATTCGGGCAATGAAACTGTATTGATTCTACCGCTTTCGGCCCCGACGCCCGAGGAGCTCGCCAAGAATTTCCCCCAACTTGAGATTTTTGAACTGCTTGGCGAGGGCGGCATGGGCATGGTCTATAAAGCCCGCCAGCCCCAACTCGACCGGTTTGTCGCGCTGAAAATTCTATCCCCGTTACTCAGCCAGGATCCGGCCTTCGCCGAGCGTTTCTCGCGGGAGGCACGGGCGCTGGCGAAATTAAATCATCCAAACATTGTCGCCATCTATGATTTTGGGAAGGCGGGCAATTTTTACTTCTTTGTCATGGAATACGTGGATGGGATGAATCTCCGTCAGTTGGTGCAGGCCCAGAAGCGGATTCAGCCAGAAGAGGCACTCACGCTTATCCCCAAGATTTGCGAGGCACTTCAATATGCCCACGAGGAAGGCGTCGTCCACCGCGACATAAAACCGGGCAACATCCTCATCAGCAAAAAGGGCCGCGTAAAGATTGCGGACTTCGGCCTGGCCAAGATTGCCGGTCGCGAATCGAAAGACAGCCGGCTAACCGGCGCCCAGGACGTGATGGGGACGCTGCATTACATGTCGCCGGAACAGCTTGAAAATCCGCTGGCGGTGGATCACCGCGCGGACATTTACTCGGTTGGCGTCGTGTTCTATGAAATGCTGACCGGCGAACTGCCCATTGGCCGTTTTTCGTCGCCGTCGCAAAAAGTTCAAGTGGACGTGCGGTTGGA
>JANOHH010000862.1:0-26122 GCA_031406395.1 Verrucomicrobiota bacterium
TTTGCTTTCTGCCCAGATGCGACCACCCATTAACTCCACCAGCCGCCGGCTGATGGACAAACCCAGGCCGGAGCCGCAGAAACGTCGCGCGGTGGAAACGACTGCCTGCTCAAACGGAAGGAATAGACGATCGAGGCGTTCGGCCGGAATGCCAATGCCGGTGTCGCGCACGGAGAAGAGCAACTCAAATGTTCCGGCCGCGTCCGCCGGGGCCGTGACGACTTTGACAGTGGTGACGATCTCGCCCTGTTCGGTGAATTTTACGGAGTTGCCTAGAAGATTTACGAGGATTTGACGCAGCCGCGTGACGTCGCCGAGGACCTGCGTGGGCAGGCCGTCCTCGAGTTGATAGGCAAGGTCGAGCCGTTTTTCTCCGGCTTTGGCGGCGAGCAGGTCGAGCGCCTCTTCGATGCACGCGCGCAAATTCAACGGCCGGCTTTCCAGTGCCAGCTTGCCAGATTCGATTTTTGAAAAATCCAAGATGTCATTGATGATCGTCAGCAGGGATTCGCTGCTGGAACTGATGGTTTCCACGTAACCGCGCTGATCCGGGGTTAGCGAGGTTTCCAATAGCAAACCGGACATGGAGAGGATGCCGTTCATCGGCGTCCGGATTTCATGGCTCATGTTAGCGAGGAACTCGGCCTTGGCACGAACGGTTTTTTCCGCAGCGTTGCGGGCTTCCTTCAATTCGTGATTCGTCTGCGTCAGTTCATCCACCAAGCGCTTGGCGTGGAGCACCGAGCAGACACGCGCCCGCAGCTCGGAGGCCTCAAAGGGTTTCGTCAGATAATCCGTCGCACCCAGTTCAAAGCTGCGCACTTTTTCAGTCACGCCGTTCCAGGCGGTCAACACGATGACGGGGGTGGCTTCAGTCTCCGGAGCTTCCTTGATTTGGCGCAACAACTCGAATCCGTTCAAGTCAGGTAGGCCCAAATCGAGCAGGACCAGATCTACCGACGCCGTTTGCAGCGCATGCAAGGCCGCCGCGGCGTTGGTCGCGGAAGTAAGTTCCACGTTGGCGTCCTTTAGATAGGCCGCCAACAATTCGGGCATCGTGCCGTCATCTTCGACCAGCAGGACTTTCGCCGTGGGTGAATTCATAGTTCGAAACTGTCGCGATGCACATTTCGTGTGCCCAATTAATCACGAGTCGAGCAGCTTTCAGCACATTCAACACCAATTGCCAGAGATGCCAACCGGAATTACCCTGCTTGACTTCGAGCGATGATGGGTGGCGCTGTGCGCGTAAAAGGTTGACTCGAAACAAGACAAGCCACGTCCGCTTCAAGACAACTTGGTAATTCGGCGGTGGAAAGAATCGTTGCGCCAGCACGCTCCGGCGTCGTAAATTCGAGCAATGGTTCAATCGCAGGTCGAACCCAAATCCATGGCCGACATTTCTTCGCCGCCGGAGCTTTACGTCAAAGCGTATCGCGCCATGCTACTAGCCCGGGTGCTGGATGATAAGTTCGCCAGTCTCTATCGCGCGGGTAAGATCCACGGTGGCGTTTTCCTCGGTCGTGGACAGGAGGCGCTTAGCGCGGCGGTTGGTGTGGCGCTGTGCGAGGGGGATATTTTCGCCCCGCTCATTCGTGATCTGGCAGGCCGGCTTGCGTTTAACGAGCCCATTCTCGATGGCGTCCGTAACTATTTCGGTTCAACTCTTGGTCCGATGCGTGGTCGCGACGGCAATGTCCATCGCGGTCGCCCACGCGAAGGGCAGTTGGCAATGATCAGCCATCTTGGCGCGATGATCTCCGTGGTCAACGGCGTATTGTTCGCCCGCCGTATGAAGAATATCACCGGCACTGTCGGCGTGGCGACGTGCGGTGACGGTGCCACCTCGACGGGTTCCTTTCATGAAGCCATGAACCAGGCGGCTGTCGAAAAACTGCCCCTCGTCATGGTCGTGGCGGACAATCAATACGCCTACTCGACGCCAACGGCGCGGCAATTTGCCTGTCGTTCGCTGGTGGATCGCGCCGTGGGTTACGGCATGCCTGGATACGAAGTGGACGGCACCGATCTCGTCGCGTGTCTCCAGGTGGTTGGTGAAGCCATCGACCGCGCCCGCACCGGTCAAGGCCCGCAACTGGTCGTTGCGCATCTGCTTCGCCTTTGCGGCCACGGCGAACACGACGACGCGCAGTACATTGACCCCCAACTCAAGAGCTCTGCGCTCGGGGGCGATTGCTTGAAACAGGCGGAGGATTTTCTGCAGCAACAAAGTTGGGCCGATGCGGCAACCTTGGCGCAGTGGCGCAGCGAGACTTTGCTCAAAGTGGAGGAAGCCGTGGCGACCGTGCAGCGCGAGCCGACGCCGGATCCATTCACCGAAACCTGGTCGGCTCTGGCCACCGGACATTTGAGGGAGGGCAATGAATAGGAAGCCAGAGGATAGAATAGGGAGCGCTGAACAGGTCTCAAAAGGCTACACGCTGGGGTTGAGTCTCGTCATCTGCCACGCATGAGCATCACCTATCTCGAAGCCATTCGCGCCGCTCAGGCCCGTGCGCTCACCGACGATCCGAGGGTCTTCATCTACGGGCAGGACGTGGGCGCGTTCGGCGGCGCGTTCAAGGCGACCAAAGGCTTGGCGAAGGAATTTCCGGGTCGCGTCCTTGATGCCCCGATCAGCGAAGATGCTATGGCCGGCCTTGCCATCGGCGCCGCGATTGAAGGTCTGCGACCCATCATCGAAATGCAGTTTGCGGATTTTTCGACGGTCGCGTTCAACCAGATTGTGAACCAAGCCGCGACGTTGTTCTGGCGGACGAATATGCCGTGCCCGATCACCGTCCGCCTGCCTTGCGGGGCGACCTCAGGCAGCGGTCCGTTTCACAGTCAGACCATGGAGGCGGTCTATGCCCACTATCCCGGCCTGATCGTCATGACACCGGCGACAGTTGAGGATGCGTATAGCATGTTGCTCGAGGCGGTGGCGATTGATGACCCCGTGATTTTCTGCGAGCACAAACTGCTGTATTATCATCTCAAAGCCGAGGCGTTGCCCACGGAGGCGTTGCCTGTTGGGAAAGCCCGTATTGCCCGGGAGGGTCGGGATCTGACGGTGGTAACTTACAGTGCAATGGTTCATGAATCCCTGGCCGCGGCGGAATTGCTTAAGGGCGACGGTTGGGAAATTGAAGTGGTGGATTTGCGATCCGTGAAACCGCTCGATACGGACACGGTGATGGGCAGCGTCGCACGCACCGGGCGGTTGCTCTGCGTGGGTGAGGCGTTTCCCTGGGGCGGTGTAACGGCGGAGGTCATCGCCCGCGTAGCTTGCGAAGGCTACGATTTGCTCGACGCGCCCCCACAACGGCTGAACGCGAAAGACACGCCGGTGCCGTACCACCCGAACCTTTGGGCGGCCCACCGCCCGACCGCCCGCAGCATCGTGGACGCGGCCCGAAAAGTTTTGCAACATTGAATGAGAAAGCCCACGACCTTGAAACCATTGAGCGTTGGGAGCGCAGGAGGTTCGGCCGACCAAATCGGCTGCACTCCGAGCTTTCTCCGTTCGATGATCCCACTCTGAATCATGCCTTACGTCCCCATCATCATGCCTCAACTTGGCGAATCCATCGCCGAGGCCACCATTGTTAGCTTTCTTGTCAAACCAGGCGATACCGTCGTGGCCGACCAGGAGATAATCGAAGTCGAAACCAATAAGGCGAACATGAACCTCGTATCGCCGGCGGGCGGCCGCATCGAGCAATTCACGGTTCAGGTCGGCGGGAGTTATCCCGTTGGCAGCTCGTTGGGCCGGATTGAAGTGACCAAGGAAGAGGCAGTCCGCCTCGGCCTTGACACGGCGCAACTTGACAAGGCTAGTGCGCAGACCACGCCCGCCAACGCGCTTTCTGGAAACACTCCCAACACGCAGGAGGCTCATGTGCAGCCAACGATACGGGGTTTGCCGGTGCCGGCGCACGCCGTCGGTGCGGGCTACATGTCTCCGCGACTCAAGGCCCGCATGCACGAACTTGGCCTCCACGCCGCCGACCTCGCGGGCCTGGCTGGCAGCGGTGCGGCGGGCCGCGTCACCGTCGAGGACTTCGAGCGCTACATCAGTAATCTGGAAAAACAAAAACTCACGCCCGCTTCCTCGATGCGCGTCGCCGTGGCCGATGCGATGCGTCGCAGTTGGACGCGCCCGCTCGCCACCGTGGGAATGCCAATGCTCATGGATCGTTTGTTGGCGCACCGCAAAGCGCAGGTCGTCAAGCCCGGCCCGGCGCTCTACGGTTTGCGCGCCCTGGCCATCGCGCTTTCCGAAAACAGTGCGCCGGCCGGACGACTTATTGGAAACAATATCGTGCATCCTTCCTCGATTGATTTGGGCTTTGCCGTCGAAGCGGATGACGGCGTGCTCGTTCCGGTGATTCGCAATGCCGACAAGCGGAGACTCGCTGACTTGGTGGCACGTTACAACGAACTTGTCGAACTCGCGCGCCTGCGAAAGCTTCCGCCGGATGCCACCGGGGGCTCGATTGCTACCGTGACGAACTACGGCACTTTCGGGCTCACGCTGGCGACTCCGATTCCGCTGCCGGAGCAAAACTTGGTGCTCGGCATGGGCGCGGGACGCAAAGTGGTGCGGTGGGACGAAGCGAACTCACAGTGTGTGCCCGTGACCGAATCGCACCTGACCCTGAGCTTCGATCATCGGGTGCTCGATGGTGGTGCGGCGGGTCGTTTGCTTGGCCGGGTAGCCGATTTGTTGATGCATCCGGAGCAACTTTAGCCGCAACCGACGGGGTGCGTTACCGGGTTTGATCTCTTCGCGCCGCTTGGCATCCGCAGCCGGGAACACCTCTGTTACCTCCGAGTCATCGAGGCCATGGTTGAATTGGTCGAGCGCAAATTTCAAACCTATCAATGAACCGCGCCTCGACTAGGGTTTCTGGACTTGGAGGCGATAGAAGGTTGCGGGTGATGGATTGGACGGCGGGTTGGTGAGACTCTGGATGGACGAAGGCAGGTTGGAGGCGACCATCAGCGGCGCGAAGCTGGCCGTGAGGTTGGTGCTTTCCCAAATCGTGTAAACTCGCCCGCTCACCGTATTCCAATTCAACACGAGATCTGAATCATTGCGATCCAACGACAGCAACAACTGGCTGGTCGGGTTGGTGGGGTTGAGCCCTGCGATGTAAGTTTGCCAGAGCGGCATGCCGTTGGGCCCGATGCTCGTGACAGCGGTTTCGACATCTTGCGTGAAACCGTAAGACGCAAGCCACCAGAGCGGCGTGGGATAATTGGTGGTCAGAATTTCGCCGAACACCGCCTGGAGCGTGATGTTGGAGCGGAGCAATACCGGGAGCGGGTTCACCGTTCCCGATTCGTCACCCGTCCACTGCGAGAAAAGAAAATAGGTTGCGGGGCTGGCGGTGACTTGCACGGTAGCGCCGACCGGATAGCTGCCGTTGGTGGGGCTGACGCTGCCCCAAGCGGGAACATTGACGGTGGCGCTGAGGGTGACATCTGGCGTGTTGTCCAGTTCCGTTGCGAGAACCAGAACCGTGGTGAGTCCGCCAGCGGAGCAATTGAAGGTGGCGGAACCAGATTGCTGATCCGGGTCGTTCAAAGCGGCGATCGTGACGGGCACGGGGTTGGACCAGTTGGCGGAAGTGAACACGTTTGTGCTGCCGCCTTGGATAGCGAGGTCGGTGTCGCCGCTGACGCGAGTGGTCAAGACCGTGACCTCGCTCACGGGGGCTTCCGTGAGGCGCACTGTGAACGCAGCGTTGCCGCCTTCCGGCACGGTGAGCGTTGTGGTGCTGACGAGAATCACCGGTTGGCTAACGGGAATGGAAACGGTGAAACTACCCAGCACGCTTTGCGGTGCGGTGTTGTTGAACGGATCCAGCACTTCGCCGTCGAGGAGGGTGACTTGATAGCTGCCATTGTCGGTTGCGTCCCAAGCGCCGCCGGGAGCGGGGATCGAATAAGTGCCGGTGCGTGGCGTGCCGTCGGTGAGTATGTCCACACTGACAAAATCTACCAGGTTGGAATAATTGTTCGGGCCCGTGACCAACAGATCCCCCGCCCCCAGGCTGGCCACATTGACGGCGGTGTTGTCGGCGTAGTTGACGGTCAAGGAATGGCTCGGGGAACCACTGCTGGTGATATTTGCTACGTTGAGGATGGCGAGTGGTGGTGTGGTGTCAACCGAACCACTGGCGAGGATTTCCACGTCATCAATGTTCCAGCCGAGGTCAGTTTGTGTCGGACCCGACCCAATGCCCCAACGCAATCGCAGCGCGCCGGCCCCCGCCGTCCAGGTTGGCAGGTTGTATTGGAAGACCTGCCAGCTGCTGTCCGTGACGGCTCTGGCGGTGGACCAGACATCGGTCCAGGCGGTGCCGTTCGTGGATACTTGGATCACGGCTGTGTCCTGGTTCTTTAATCGCAGCCAGCGGTGAAATCGGAGCGATAGGCCGGAGGCGTTCGAGCAGTTGATTGCTGGGGTAGTGGCGTAAGCGGTGGCCAGATTGTTACCGTAGTTTCCGCTCAGGTTATAGGCGAGGATTTTACTTCCAGTATACCCAGCGGTGGGGCCAGCCCCCGGATACGCTGGCAGGCCATATTGCCACTGCGCCGTCAGCGTCCAGCCGGGATCTGCGTCCATGTTCGCGCCGTAAACGGGCACTGGAATCTGAACGCTGAATTGGCCGAGTGAACCCGGAGCGACCGGCGCGCCTTCGGTGTCATTGACCTGGTTGGTCTGCATCGAAACACTGTAAGTGCCGTTGTTGGCTGCGGTCCAAGTGCTGTTGTCGGGTGGTGCTGCCGTGTAGGTGGCGCTGCGAGGTGACCCGCTGAGCGGATTATCCACAGAAAAAAACTGGCCGGGGCGGTCGTAGCCGTTCGGGCCGGTGATGCGTACGTCGAAATTATCCAGCGTGGCGACATTGATGGCGACGTTGTCCGAATAGGTGACCGTGAATGATTTTGCCCCGACACCGGTTTGCGTGAGGTCGGAAAGTTGCGCCTCAGCCAGCGGCGGCACGAGGAAGCCCGAAGGCACAAGGTAGCCGCTGATAAAATATTGCCCGATGCTGCCATAAGCCGTGTAGCCCGTCGGCGTCGAATTGGTAGGAGCGCCGGTGCCGACGTTGCGGACGTGGAGATAATAAACGCCCTCGGTCAGGTTCGTTTGGATTAGGGCCGTGGTCTGACTGGCGGGGTTGTTCGTCAGCACCAGGTTGCCGGTGCTGTCGCGGAGTTCCACCAGTAAATCCAGATTGCCACCCCGCGTGATACCTGAGGGCAGGCTCCAGGGTTTGACGGCAAGACTCATAGTGCCATTGCCGGTGGTGAAGGAGAAGACGTCCACGTCCGTATTGCGCTCCAGCACACCCTTGTTGGCGGAATTGGTATTCGTGGGATCATTTTCCGGCGTGGTGGAAGCGACGTTCGTCAGTCCGTTGATTACCAAAGGCGCGGCTGTGCCTGCGGTATTGCCACGGTCATCGGGGCGGTAGGTGATTTTGCCGGAAATGATGGCGAGGTCGTCCTCGGTATTGTTGGCCAGATAGTAATCGCCCTTGCACCATTGACTGACGTTACGGTTGTAGCCGTTGCCCATGAGCGGTCCCCACGAAGTGTCGCCGCTGCCGTGGCCGCCGTAATACTCGGTGCCATCCGTCCGTCCGTCGTGGCTGAGGCCGAGGTTATGGCCGATCTCGTGGGAAGTGGCCTCGGAGATATAGGATTCGCCACCAGCCAGATTGTTGAAATAGATCCACGCGGGCCGGTAAGTAGCGAAACTGCTCGACGCGAAAACATTGACGTAGGCCACGCCGCCTGACGAGGGATAAGGGTTCGGATCGCCATTCGCGTCGGTGTTGCGCGTTATCAAGGCATGGGCGGTTCGGGTGGTGAAGATTGCCGGGCGCTCGGTGGTTACATCAACGTCGAATGGCGCATAATCCTCACTGACCCGCTGCCAGATGTTCGTGATGGCCGATTGTTCCGCATCGCTGTAGGTCGAATAATCCGCGTCCGTGCTGAACGCAACCGCGGGGATGGCGCTGCGCCCAACTTCCGTCAACCACTGACCGCTGGTTATGGTTTCGCCAGCGAAGTTGAGGTAAAGAACGTTCGGTGATCCGGGGTGGCTGTGGAACTTGAGGCTCGCGGGGAAGGGGCTGATGGGAATCGCCGCCGCGCCGATCACGGGTTCATCTGCGGACGGAACTGGCCCAGCCTGCAAGGTGAATGTGTCGGCATAGAAAATCCCGCCGGACGAGTCAATACGCAGGGAGTTGAGGTCCAGTTCGGTAAAGTGAAAATCGCGCAACCATTCGAGCGCGCGGAGGCGGGCCGTTTCGGGCAGGTTGGCCAAGCGCTCCCGGAAGCGTCCCGGCGGGAGGTCCTCCGCCTGTCGAACGCTGCCGGGATGAAATTGTCGCGCGCCGCCGGGCGGACTTTGTGCGAAAGCCGACTTCGCCATGCCAAAGCAGACGGCTGTAACCAAACCTAAAACAAGCAACATTCGATGGCAGACATTATTCAAGCGAAGACAGGATAAGCGGAAAAGGTGCCGTCGCAAGTGGGTTGTGACTATCCGCGACCCGTCATGTGCACCGATTCAAGCCGACTTTCGGAATCAGCGATCCTTAATTTTTGGACCCTCGTCGAGGATGGCTTTGCCGGTTTTTTGCCATAAAAGCCCCAATTGTTCTGGTTGAACTCAAATTTCAATTCCCCCTCCAGGTCCTGCAAACTGATGAGTTTTCAGTGGCCGGTAATAAACGCGGGCTTGCCGGAGCAGGTGACTTTCGGCTGTTCGAAAGGCGAGTAATGGATTGAGCGGCCACCTGAGTTGGAATCGATAATATCAAGCAACAAGCGACGGGGAGAGATCGGCGCGGCTTCATGGCTTGCGGAAGAGAACGATGCGGTTGGTGTTCGTCCCTTTGCTCATGTTGTCCACGCCCCAACAGTTGGCGGTTTTGGTGAACTTCTGGTCGTTGATGAGGATGAGCCGGGGTTCGAGTCCTGCCGCAATGCCGCACGGAAGCACCGTTTCCTCCAGCTTCGTCTTGCCGCCGTGAATTTCGCCGACCTCAAAAGCGATGTGGCCGCCGGGTTTCAACACGCGTTGCAATTCTTGGAAGACAGCGGACATCGCCTCGCGCCAGGCTTCGATCTTTTTAGGGACAGTCAGGGCAACGGTTTTTGGGTCGATACCGAGAAACCAGCAGCGCAGCCAGTTGTCGTCGGCGTATTGCACCACATCGAGGAAGGGAGGCGAAGTTACGACGAGCGCGGCGGAATTCGCTGGAAGTTTGTGGGTTTCGGCGGCCGGGCAGTTCTCGAAGCGCGCGCGGTCCGCAACCGTGGCCAGCGTCTCCCGGACTTCGGGGGTGACGTCGCCGAGGAGTTGTTTGGATTTCTTGAGGATGAGTTTGGCAACGTCGCGACGGGGTGGAATCTGTCTTCGCTTGGCGTTGATCTTGCGTTGTGAGACGAGGCTGACGGCTTGGTTGGGCGGCAGTGTGTAAACGGAAAAGAAGCCCGGCGAGTGCCCGGTGAGACGGTTTAGGGCAACCATACAAAGCCATGTGTCCAACGCGTCCAAGATCTTCGCGGCGCGTTGGTGCATAAAGTATTTCTTCAGCGCGCAGATTTCACGGAGCGTATCGGGATGATAGAAAACCAGCAAGTCTTCGGGTAGTTCGGGGTGATCGGTCAGGTTGATTTCGTGCAAGCGAGCTTCAACTTGGGCGAGAGTCGGAGGTTGAAGCCGGGGCGTGGTCAGCGTAAGGCTCAACGGATTGATGTCATTGCCCCACGGGGTGCGGCCAAGGAGAGCCGCTTCGACGGGCGTTGTGCCTCGGCCCATGAACGGATCGTATACGACATCGCCAGGTTGAGTGAGCCGCTCGATGAAGAAACGCGGTAGTTGGGGTTTGAAGCAGGCGCGGTAGGAGACTTCGTGCAGTGAATTGGCCTGGCGTTGGCGTGCGGTCCAGAACTCGTTGACGAAGGTGGGAGTTGAGCCGGCGCCGCTGCGGGTTACGATTTGGCGGGTGGGTTGCCCGAATTCGCAGAAGCCGGCAAGTTCGGCGGCGAAATCAATCGTCCTTGGGCGGGGCAAGCTGCGGTTCGCCGGACTCAGAGTCGGCAGGTCGGGCTGGGCGAGGCGGTTCGGCATGTCGTCGGAGATGAAACCAATGATTGTTATTCTCAGCAAGCCTTGAAGGCTCGTGGATACTTTCAGAAACTTCTCGCGTGCCCTGTGAGCTTTCGCTTTACTGCCCAAGGAAGCAAGTGGTGACTTTGACCCGCGTAAGCGAGTCAGGCGCTGACTTAATGACCATGGCCTGGACTGGGCAAATTCAATCCCTTAACCCCCTGCACGCGTTGGCGTGTCTGGCAGGGTCTTACGCACTCGGGTGCCTTGGGATTGGTTACTATCTCGTGCGGACTCAAACGGGTCGCGATATCCGTGAGATTGAGAGTGGAAGTATTGGGGCCCGCAATGTCAGCCGCGTCCTGGGACGGAGCGGATTCTGCGTGACTTTGCTTTCCGATTTCGCGAAGGGAGCGCTCGTGGTATGGGCGGCGCGACAGCTCTCCGGCTCGGAAATTCTCGCCGCGTTGGCATGGCTGACCGTCACGGTCGGTCACGTCTGGCCGGTGCAACTTGGTTTTCGCGGCGGACAAGGCGTGGCGACGTCGCTCGGCGGGTTGCTCCTCTTCGATTGGCATTCGGCGCTGATTTATACCGTCGCGTTTCTGGTTTTGTTGGGGTTGATGCGGCGGACGATTTTGCCGGGACTGTTCGCTTATCTTGTGCTCCCGTTCACCGCCTGGTGGTTTTTTCAGAATGGTCTGCTCGTCACGATTGTCAGTGGCTTGATCACGGTCGTCTGGTTCGCCCACCGGGACAATCTGGCGGCCGAGATTCCACGACTGGTCGGGCACCGATGCCCAGCCCCTCCATCCGAATAAATTCAGATGATGAAATCCACACGTTCACCCCTCATTTTCAAATTCGCCGCCGAGGACTGGGAGTTTGAGCAGATCCACCGGCTCAATTACCGGACCTTCGTCGAGGAGATTCCGCAGCACCAAGCCTCACCCAGCCACCGACTCGTGGATAAATTCCACGCGGAGAACACCTATCTGATCTGCCTCGCAAATCAAAAAATCATCGGAATGTTGGCGGCACGCGGCAACCGCCCATTCTCGCTCGATCAGAAATTGCCGGAGCTCGATCGCCATTTGCCGGCGGGCCGAAGTGTCTGCGAAATACGATTACTGGCGATTGACCAGCGATTTCGCGGGGCGCGCGGCGGCCAGGTTCTCTCCGGTCTGCTGGCGTTGCTCTGGCAGCATGGCGTCGAGAAGGGCTACGACCTCGCAATCATTTCCGGCACGTTGCGGCAAGCCCGGCTTTACCAGCACCTCGGCTTTGTGCCCTTCGGTCCCTTGGTGGGCACGGGTGACGCTCAGTTCCAGCCGATGTATGTCACTCTGGAAACCTTCGAGGTCACGGCGCGCGAATTCCTTCGCTCGTCGCCAGCCAGGTCCTTTCAACCAAGCGCAGTTAATTTTCTCCCCGGCCCGGTAACGGTGCGGCGGGAAGTGCGGCGGGCTTTCGAGCAGTCGCCGGAATCGCACCGCGCCGACAGTTTCAAAACGGACTTCCAGAGCACCAAGGCAATGCTTTGCGACCTCACCAACGCCGGTAACGTGGAGCTCTTGCTCGGTTCGGGTACCTTGGCCAACGATGTCGTGGGCGGGCAGCTCTCCTTGCTACCGGGCCAAGGCATCGTGTTGAGCAATGGCGAATTTGGCCTGCGCCTCGCGGATCACGCGCGCCGGTTCAAACTGCGCTTCGATCATCTCGAATTCCCTTGGGGCGATCCATTTGATCTGGATGCTGTGCGCGAAAAATTTGCGCACCTTTCGCCCCCGGCATGGCTTTGGTGTGCCCATTGCGAAACCTCTACGGGCGTCCTCAATGACCTCGCTGCCCTCAAGCTGCTGTGCGCCCAGCACGGCACTAGACTCTGCCTCGACGCCATCAGCAGTCTCGGCACCTTGTCCGTAGATCTCACCGGGGTCCATCTCGCGTCCGGGGCGAGCGGCAAGGGGTTGCGCGCCTATCCTGGTGTCGCCCTGGTTTTCTACCATCACCGCATTGGGCCGGCGAATGACCAATTGCCCCGCTATCTCGATCTTGGCTTCTATGCGGAGCAGGATGGGGTGCCATTCACGTTCTCTTCGAACCTGCTCCACGCGCTGAATGCGGCAATGCACAGGGTGGATTGGGAAAAAAGATTTACGGATACCCGGGAAACCGCGGTCGGGTTGCGGACGAAATTGTTAGATCTGAACTTCGATCTCGTCGGTGGGGCGACGCGGACTTCGCCGGCGGTAATTACCCTCGCGCTACCGTCCGAACTGAGTTCCGTGACCGTGGGCGAGTTGATGCAAGAAGCGGGTTTTCTCCTCAGTTACAACAGCGAGTACCTACGCCGGAAAAATTGGATCCAAATCTGCCTCATGGGGGAGATCGCGAGCGAGAAAACGGATGCGCTCGTGAACGCCTTGCACCGCGTCTGCCCGGAGACGAAACGAGCGCAGCGCGGCAATAGTCGGTCGGAAAGCCTGTCGTTCCGCCATTTGCCTTGAAGGTGACTTGGGTGCCGGGCAGATTGCGCTGGAATGAAGTGTCTTTTCCCGGTCGCGGTGTGGCTGACGGTCGGCCTTGGGATCGCTGCGCCCGCATGCGCGGCGGCGCAGCCGCTGACCGCCCGCATTAACGATACGGGCTACGTGCGCCTCTCGGAATGGGCGCGCTGGCAGGGCTTGGGCTGGCGCTGGCTCAAACGCGACGAATCCTTTCAGCTCACGAATCGGACGACACGAGTGCAATTCACGGTGGATTCGCGGGAGGCTCGCGTCAACGGGCTGCAAGTCTGGTTGCTCTATCCCCTGGCGTCCCGCGATGGCAGCCTCTATATCTCGCAACTCGACGTGGATGCTACGTTTCGGCCACTGCTCTCGCCCACGCCCGCCGAGGCGGGCAAAAAAATCAAAACCATCTGCCTCGATCCCGGGCACGGCGGCAAAGATCCCGGCAACCGACTCCCGGGTCGGCAGGAAAAAGACTACACGCTGCGCCTGGCGTTCGAATTGCGCGATCAACTGAAACAAGCCGGCTTCAAAGTGGTGGTCACGCGATCGAGCGATGAATTCATCGAGCTTTCCGAGCGTCCGGAACGCGCCCGCCGCGCGGGTGCCGATTTGTTCGTGAGCCTGCATTTTAATGCGACCGAGGGTGGACGGGCGGAGGCACGTGGCTCGGAGGTTTATTGCCTGACGCCCGTCGGTGCGGCTTCCACCAACGCACGCGGCGAAGGGGCCCGCAGCGGCGCCTATCCCGGCAATCGAGCGAATGGCAGAAACATGTTGCTCGCGTATCAGATCCAAAAATCGCTCGTTCGCGCTTTGCAAAGCGGCGATCGTGGAGTGCGCCGGGCACGTTTTGAAGTGTTGCGCGGCGCCACCATGCCGGCCGCCCTCATTGAAGCCGGCTTTCTTTCGCATCCGGAAGAGGGGAAAAAGATTTTTACGGCGGAGTATCGCCGGCTGATTGCGCGCGCTATCACCGAGGGGATTCAGGATTATAAGAAAGTCGTGGAGCGTTGAACTTTTTCCCCAATCCTGATTTCTCTGCTAAGCTGGGCCCGAGAAAGCGGTACCAAGACAATGTGGAACTGCAAGCGCAGGAACTGAAACCAAAACTATGAGTATCGTCACCAAAACCGGCGACAAAGGCATGACGGCCCTGATGTATGGCCGGCGCGTCTCGAAATGTCATCCGCGGGTGGAAGCGTACGGGTGTGTGGATGAATTGAACACCGCGCTTGGCCTCGCCCGCGCCACGGCGGACCAGCCTTTCATTCGCGACAACTTGCTTGTCATTCAACGAGACCTGGTCACGCTCATGGGCGAATTGGCAACCGCGGTGGAAGATTTGCCCCGCTACGTGAAAGACAACTTCACGCTCGTTACTTCGCAATTGACGCACAAACTCGACGCGTTGGTCCGGGAAGTCGAAGCCCAAAGCGTATCCTTCAAGGGCTGGGCCACGCCCGGCGCGTGCCTGAACTCTGCGGCGCTGGATGTGGCGCGAACGGTGTGTCGGCGGGCCGAGCGGCGCGTGTGTGCATTGCAGGAGGCGGATCAATTGCAGAACTCCGAAATCATCATCTACCTAAATCGCTTGGCGGATTTGCTCTGGTTGCTGGCGCGATGGGTCGAGACGAAATTGGCGGGTCCCGTGTGAGCTGGGCGGGGAATGCGGCGGCAGCCGGAACGCCCGCCGCTCTCGGGAATGATTCGTGGCTTTACAGGGCGTCTCGCTGAATTACTCTTTGCGCGCTTTCCGAGAGCTTATGGCACGAGAACCAATTGAAATGTTGATCGAGATGGTGACGCCGGAATTACCGGACACCAAGACCATCCGTCTCAAATGGCCAGACGGCCATGTGCCGGATTTTCTGACCGGCCAATTCATCACCCTTTATTGGCCGGACACACCCGGCTACAAGCGCGCCTATTCGCTTTCCTCCTGTGCGTTGGATCGTGGCAGCTACGAAGTCACCGTCAAGCGCGAGGGCAAGATGGGCACGCGGCTGGTGGATTGGGCCAAGCCGGGCGACACGATGTTCGTGCTGCCGCCGGCGGGAAAGTTCTTGCCCGTGTTCGAGCCGCAGAAACATCTCATTTGCATCGCGGGCGGGTCGGGCGTGACACCGTTTCGCGGTTTTGTGCGCGAAGCCACTCGACGCGAACTCGAAACGAAGATCTCCGTCCTGTTTAGCGTGCGCACCACCAACGACATTATTTTCCACCGCGAGTTTCTCGATTACGCTGCGCTTAACACTAACTTTACTTTTCTAGTCACCTGCACGCGCCTCAGTCCGGAAGATGGGTGGACCGGCCATCGCGGACGCATCACCGCCGAGTGGGTGCGAGAACAGATTCACGATTTGCCGAACACGGTATTTTATGCCTGCGGCCCGAATCCGCTGGTGGAATTCGCTGAGGAACTGGTGGTGAAAGGCTTGAACGTGCCCAAGGCGCAGATGAAGACGGAGAAATGGGGGTGACGTCCAATGCAAAACTTCTCGGCTTGATTTTCCTCCGTCATTTGGAATTCACAATACTCACATTTAATTCTCATGCTTAAGCGTACGTCACTTTACACCGCGCATCAAAAGCTCGGCGGCAAACTCATCGAGTTCGGCGGCTGGGAAATGCCCGTCCAATACACGAGCATCACCAACGAACACCTGGCCGTGCGCAACGCCGCCGGTATCTTCGACATCTCGCACATGGGCGAGGTGACCGTGAGCGGGGGCGGCGCGGTGGCTTTTCTCAATCGGGTTCTGACCAACGACATCCGGAAGCTCTCCCCCGGTCAGGGCCAATACACCTTGATGTGCAACGAGCGGGGCGGTGTCATTGACGACCTCTACGCCTACTGTTTGTCTAGTGATGTCTATTTGCTGATCATCAATGCCTCACGGATTGAGGCCGACATCGCTTGGCTGCATGCCCAAGCCGCTTTGGCCGTCGGCGAGGAGTTGAAGGTCAGCGATGCGTCGCACAACTACGACGCCGTGGCAGTGCAGGGCCCGCGGGTGCCGGAGTTTATTAACCAGTGCCTGCCGGGCGCTTCCACCGCCGCGATGCGCGTCGCGCGGATCACTGACTTAAAGAAGAATGAGATCGGCGGGTTTCCCTTTGGCAGTTCGACCGTGATGGTTTCGCGCACCGGCTACACGGGCGAGGACGGATTCGAAATCATCGGTCGCAACGATTCGATTGCGAAAGTGTGGGACGCGTTGCTCGAATTCGGCAAGCCCTACGGCATCAAACCCTGCGGGCTCGGGGCGCGCGATACCTTGCGCACGGAAGTCTGTTATCCCCTTTACGGCCACGAGCTGGATGAGGAAACCACGCCTATCGAAGCTGGGGTAGGATTTTTCGTCGCGCTCGACAAGGGTGATTTCATTGGACGCTCGGTTCTGGCGGAACAGAAGGCCAGCGGTGTGAAGAAAAAGTGCGTGGCGTTCAAGATGACGGAAAAATCCGCGCCGCCCCGCCCGCACTATCCGATCTGGGCGAATGGTGCGGTGGTGGGCCAAGTCGTGAGTGGCACGCAAAGTCCGTCGCTCGGCATCGGGATCGGCATGGGCTACGTGCCGCCGGAATTCGCGAAGCCGGGAACGATCATCGAAATTGAAATTCGCGGCAGCCGCAATCCGGCGGTGATCGTTCCAAAGCCGATCTATCGAAAGGACTCCTGAGCAGTTGCATTCCCAGATTCCCGCGTGGGAGTGACGCGACTGCGGCCGCCAACAGAACATGAGCCGGCGAACGAAGGGCAAGTCCCAACAGCGGGTCGCAGTTACTTCAAGTCCGCGTACTGGTGTGGTGGTTTCTGGTGCGCGCGTTGGATCGGCCGCAGGATTGCGGGAAGGAGACTGGGCGGTCGTCGTTTGCGTATTCCTCGTGGTGGTGGTGTGGGTGGTGTTTGGCCAAACGACGCGACACGAATTCATCAATTTCGATGATGATGTTTATGTCGCGGAAAACCGGATGGTGGCGCTGGGGCTGACTCCCAAGGCGATCGCCCATGCCTTCAGCGGCGTTCAAGGGAGCAACTGGCATCCGCTGACAACATTGTCGCACCTTCTGGACTGCGAGTACTTCGGTTTGAATCCCGGAGGTCACCATCGGACCAATGTACTGCTCCACGCGGCAACCGCCGTGGCTCTGTTTCTCGTGCTTCGCAACCTGACTGGTGCGTTGTGGCCGAGCGCATTTGTCGCGGCCGTGTTCGCCCTTCATCCGTTGCGGGTGGAATCTGTGGCTTGGGTGGCCGAGCGCAAGGATGTTTTGAGCGGTTTGTTTTTCATGCTGACACTGGGGGCGTATGCGCGTTATGCGCGTCGGCAGTTCTCGGTGGGCCGTTACCTGACCGTGCTCGGGCTGTTTGCGCTGGGGTTGCTCAGCAAGCCAATGTTGGTGACGCTGCCGTTTGTGCTCCTGCTTCTGGACTTCTGGCCGCTCGATCGGTTCAGGCTTCCGCCGGACTGTGATGCCTCCGCGGTGGGAAGGTTTCTCCTCGAAAAAATTCCTTTTGTGGCTCTGGCTGCAGCGAGTTGCGCCGTGACGGTCATGGTCCAGCGGCATGCCATAGCGCTCGCGCAACACTTCGACACCCCCGACCGGTTGGGAAACGCGGTGGTGGCCTATGTGGTTTATTTGATTCAGTTTTTTTGGCCCTTTAATCTGACCGTGCTCTATCCGCATCCGGCAGGCCATTTGCCGTCTTGGATGGTGGGTGCTTCGGCTCTTATGTTGACTACCATTTCCATCCTGACGTGGCTGGCTCGGCGGCGCAGGCCTTACCTCCTGGTGGGTTGGCTATGGTTCCTGGGAATGCTGGTGCCGGTGATTGGCCTTGTCCAGGTCGGCAACCAGGCCCACGCGGATCGTTACACCTACCTCCCACAGGTTGGGATTTGCCTGCTGTTGACGTGGCTGGCGGCCAACCTGTTCGCCGCGTCACGTGGCGGTTTGACCGCATTGCGTGCCTTGGCCGTTGTGACCATTGCGGCCTTGATGATGCTGGCGCATGAGCAGACACGGCACTGGCGGGATAGTGTCTCGCTCTGGTCGCACGCACTGGTGACCACTCCCACCTATTCTGGCGCCCATTACCACCTGGGGCGTGCCTTGGGTGCCCGCGGCAGATTGGGTGAAGCGGCAGAGCAGTATGAGCAGGCGCTGCGGCTCGACCCCAATAACGACGAGGCCCGGCTCAACCTCGGTGTCATCCAATACACACAAGGGAAACTGGCGGAGTCCATCCGGCAGTACGAGCTGGTGTTGCAACGCCGGCCGGAATTCGCCGTGGCGCATTTTAACTACGGAATTTCGCTGGCCGCGCAGGGTAAATATGCGGAGGCCGCCACGCGATTTGAACGGGCGGCTCAACTCCAGCCGGATTACGTCGACGCCCTGATCAATCTGGGTAACGCCCTGGGCAAATTGGGGAAGTTACAACCGGCCGTTTCACAGTTCCGCCGCGCCATCGAGATTCAACCGGAAAACACCCTGGCTTACTGCGGTCTGGGAAACGCGTTTTCGGAGTTGAGGCAAATGCCGGAGGCTCTGCAAGCATTCCAGCAGGCCGAGAAACTCGCCACGGCGGAAGCCCAGTTGGAACTCGTTGGCCGGATCCGTGCCCAGATAAACCTGCTGAAACCTGCCCGCTCTGAACACAAGCCTTGAAAGCGGAAGCTGCGCTGTTAGTCGAAAATGTACCGCTGAAGATTTCGGAATTTTGGTTTCATCGGTTCTGCGACTTGACTCCAACATCAGCGCTCGCAACGAAGATCGACCCGGTCAGGAACGGCACACAAACTCTGCCGCTCGACCTTGGTATCGGAATTATTGTCGCCGTCCTCCGTGAAGTCCGCCCCCTGAAGTCAGCGGCTACGGCGCTCGAAGTTTCGGCTTTCAAAGTCATGTTGGCGCCGCCTAATCTGCGGCATGGCATCGAAAGTCAAAGTCGCGGTTCTTGGTACCGGTTCGCTCGGCAAGGAGCATGTGCGCATCTACGCCCAGATGGTCGCCTCCCGTTTGGTGGACCTCGTCGGTGTCTTCGATACTAATCACGAAGTGGCCCGTCACATCGCGGCCAAACATCACACGCATGCGCTGGGTTCGGTCGCGGAAATTGCGGATGACGCCGACGCCGTCAGCATTGTCACGCCCACCGTCACGCACTTTGAACTGGCCAAGTTGTTTTTGTCTCGCGGTAAGCATGTCCTCGTCGAGAAACCGATGACCGACAATACGGAGCAGGCCGCCGAGCTGATTCAACTCGCGCAGCAGAACAATTGCGTCCTGCAAGTCGGCCATGTCGAACGGTTCAATCCCGTGTTTAACTATCTCGAAACGGTAGTTACCGAGCCGCGCTTTATTGAAACCCACCGCCTCTCGCCCTATCCTGCGCGCAGCACGGACATTGGCGTGGTGCTTGACCTGATGATCCACGATCTCGACGTGGTGCTCGCGTTCGTGAAATCGCCGGTCACGAGCGTGGACGCCGTGGGCATTCCGGTCTTGAGCAAGTCCGAGGACATCGCGAACGCCCGCCTGCGCTTCGCCAATGGCTGCGTCGCGAATCTCACCGTGAGCCGGGTTAGCCCGGATCGAATGCGGAAAATCCGCGTGTTCAGCGGCGGCGACACGCCCAGCTACATCTCGCTCGACTATCGGGCGCAGGAGGGTTTCATCTACCGCATCGCCCGCGACGGTGAAGAGGAAAGCTCCCTGTTAAAAAAACTGCTCGCGTCAAAAGACTCAACCATCGTGAGCGAATTCGCCGGCAAACGCATTGTGCGTGAGCCGGTGCCCATCGCCAAAGACGAGCCGCTAAAACTGGAATTGCAGCACTTTGTCGAATGCGTGCGGGAGAAGCAGACCCCGCGGGTCAGTGGAGAATCGGCGAAAGCCGCACTGGATTTGGCGTTCGAAATCACGCGACAGGTGCAGCAGGCAAAATGAAACGCGGATTCGAAGAGAACGAGGAGAAGCAAGGAACTCGAAACAAAATCCTCAGGGTTCAATTAATTCCGTGAAGCCCGTCTCCTTCATGTTCATTGCGGGCGAGGCAAGCGGCGACCTAAACGCGGCGGAACTTGTCTGGGCGTTGCGAGAGAAAGCTGTTGCCGGTTCGTTGGACACCACGGCAGAAGTGCAGCCGTTACGCACGGCACTCGCGCCGCGATTCTTCGGCGCGGGCGGACCCAAAATGGCGGCGGCGGGTGTGGATCTGGCATTCGACCTGACGCAACACTCGGTCATCGGCATCTCGGATGTCTTCAAGAACATTTTCAAGTTCCGCCGCTTGTTCCAACAGTTGTTCCGGCTCGCCCTTGAACGGCAACCGGACGTGATCGTCGGCGTGGATTACGGCGGGTTCAATTTGCGCTTCGGTCGGGCCATCAAGCAGCACATCCGCGCCAATCGCAGCCGGTTCAACAACTGGAATCCGAAGATTGTGCAATTTGTCTCGCCGCAGGTGTGGGCGTCGCGACCCGGCCGTGCTCATCAACTGGCGGACGACTACGATTTGCTCCTGAGCCTTTTCCCATTCGAGAAAGAGTGGTATGCGCGCCGCGTGCCGAAACTGCGCGTAGAGTTCGTCGGGCATCCGATGATTGGAAGAAGTCTGGAGTCTGAAGTTCAAAGTCTAAAGTCAGGCTCCGTGCCCACGGTGCTGTTGCTGCCGGGCAGCCGGGTCGATGAAGTGCGCCGACATCTGCCGGTTGTGACCGGAGCGTTCGAGTTGTTGCGGCGAGACTTGCCGGGTTTGCGGGCGAAGATGGTTTTGCCCAACGCGGCGCTGCTTCAATCCGTGAAGTCCATAGGCTTGCCGTCCGGCTTGGAACTGCAGATCGGGGACATCTCCTCGGCGCTGGCCGAAGCGGACCTGGCTATCACCAAGTCCGGCACCATCACGATGGAGTGCGCGGCGTTCGGTGTGCCGGCGGTAGTGTTCTACAAGACTTCGTGGCCGACGTATCTCATCGGCCGGCAGATTGTAAGCGTGAAGTATCTCGCGATGCCAAATCTTTTGGCCGGTGAAGAAATCTACCCGGAGTTCATCCAAGACGCGGCCACATCCGAAAATATCGCACGCGCAGCGTTGGTATTATTGCGGGATGAATCGCGGCGGGCGGTGGTGAAGGCGAAGCTTGCCGAAGTCGTCACGTCGCTGGGAGGACCTGGCGCCGCGTCGCGGGCAGCCGACGCGATCTTGAGTTTGATGCCATGAAGGACCTGACGAGTGTGATGTGGATCAAGGTGAAGGGGATTCTGTTCCTGTTGCTGGGAATCGCGGCAGCGACGTTGCTGGTGCTGGAGCACCCGACTTGGAAAGTGGCTTTCCTGTTGGTCCTGGTGATCTGGTGCTTTTGCCGGTTCTACTATTTTGCTTTTTACGTTATCGAGAAATACGTCGATCCCCGCTATCGGTTTTCCGGTTTTTGGTCGTTCGCCAAATATCTTTGCCAGCCACGTAAGAAGTGAACTTGCCCAGCGTCTCTGTTCTCGCTTCCCCAAATCCAGCTAATCGGCAGCCGCACGCATGGCGGCGAACAGGTTCGTGCCGGTGCTGGCCTCGACGGGCTTCTTGGACATCTCGGCTTCGGTTTCAACGAGTTCGGCGGGCAACTCCTTGAGAAACGGCGACGGCTGACACGGCATGACCTGGCCGTATTTCTTGCGCCCCCCGCAGTGGCTAATCGTCAGCGTCAGCATGGCGCGCGTGACGGCCACGTAGAACAACCGGCGCTCTTCGTCCAGTGTGCCTTCGACTTTCGAACGCGTGTGGGGAAGTAAACCGTCTTCCAATCCGACGACATATACGTGGGGAAATTCCAGCCCCTTGCAACTGTGCATGGTGATGAGCGTGACGGCGTCGCCTTTGTCCTCTTCCTTTTCTTCACGGTCGGAATCAAGCGTGACGTCTTCGAGAAATTTCTCCAGGCGTTCCTGCAGGGATGGGCTGGCTGGCGCGCTCCGGTCGAGGGTGGCTACCAAATCGCGCAGATTGCGCACCCGGTTCTCACCTGCTTCTGCGTCCTTCTCGGCGCGGCGAAGCTCGGCGAGGTAGCCGGCTTCATTCAAGAAGTCCTCCGCCCAAGCTTGAAGGGTAGAGTGGCCACTGCTGTTCGTGGCCTCACTTGCATTGTTAAGCCCCGCTTGCGTTCGCTCGATGAATTCCACGAACGCTTCGATACTTTCGCGCGTGCGCGCTTGGAATGTGGTCGTGACTGCCGGATTCTTCATCGCCGCAAACACCGATCCCTTGCGTTCGTGGCTCGCGCCAAGCAACCGCTCCATCGTCACGTCGCTCAACCCGCGGGCGGGCGTGTTGGCAATGCGCAGCAGGCTGATGTCGTCGTGCGGATTCAGGAAGGCCTTGAGATAGGCCAGCAGATCGCGGACTTCGCGGCGGTCGAAGTAACTTTGCCCGCCGATGAGATGATAGCGAACGCTCGCCGCGCGCAATCCGGTTTCGAGGGCGCGGGCTTGGAGGTTCGTGCGGAACAAAATTGCGTTCTGCGCCCAGGTCACGCGGTGGGCGAGGCGCGCAAACTCGATGCCCGCCACCACCTCGCGCGCTTCGTCTTCGTCCGTTTCGTAGGCGCGCAGGGCGATCTTCGTGCCCTGGCCTTTCTGCGACCAGAGTTGCTTGGGGCGGCGGCGGACGTTGTGTTTTATGAGCGCGTTGGCTGCATTGAGGATCGTATTCGTGGAGCGGTAGTTTTGCTCCAGCTTCACGATCTTCACTTCGGGGAAATGCTTTTCCAGGTCGAGCAGGTTGGCGATTTCCGCGCCGCGCCAGCCATAGATGCTCTGGTCGTCATCGCCAACGACGCAGAGGTTGCGATGTTTAACGGTAAGCAGGTTTACGAGTTGAAACTGCGCCGCGTTTGTGTCCTGATATTCGTCCACCATTACGTAACGATACTTGGCACGGCAGGCTTCGAGGGCGTCGGGGTGCTCTTTGAAAAGCCGGAGCGTGAGCAAAATCAAATCGTCGAAGTCCACGGCGTTGCAGGCATGGAGCGCGGATTCGTAGCGCTTGGCCACGTGTTCGGCCATTGCGCGCACGTTCGGGTCACCAAACGCCGCTGCGCGCTCCCCGCCGTTCTTAAAACGACTCAGGAGCGAGAGAATCGCACCGGGATCGGTCTTTTCGCCCTTGGCCGAAATGTTCGCGAGAATCTTTTTGACCGCCCCCAGTTGTTCCGACTCGTCGTAAATGACAAAGTTGCGTTTGTATCCGAGCTTCTCAATGTGTTGGCGGAGGATGCGGACGCAGAGCGAGTGGAAGGTGCAGATGGTGGGGCGCGGCGGCTTCTCGTCCGGGTTCGTCCGAGTGCGCGGGATCAACTTGCTGGCCCGCTGCTGCATCTCGCGGGCGGCCTTGTTGGTAAAAGTGACGGCGAGAATGTTATCCGGCGCGATGCCGCGCGCGATCATGTGCGCGATGCGGAAGGTGATGACGCGGGTCTTGCCCGTACCAGCGCCGGCAAGAATCAAGACCGGGCCGTTGATCGTTTCAGCGGCCTGGCGTTGTTGCGGGTTGAGCGAGTTCAAATCCACCATGAGCGCGCGGAGTGTAGAGCGCCGCCGAATCGAGGCAAGGGGATTGAAGTTTCGTCAAAGACTTTATTTTGCGGCAGGTCTTCGGGTGACCCAGGGTCAGCCTTTTTCTCCGCTCGCCAGAATCGTTTGAAAGTGCGGCGGCTGCTCTTCCCGGGCGACTACGCTGATTTCAATCTTTTTGAAACCCGCTGCTTCGAGCCAGCGGTGCAGATCACTTTCGGCGAAACCGAGCCAACGGTCACCGTACAGCTCGCGGGCTTTGTCGAATTTGTGCGCGAGCAGATCGAGCAGCAGCAGTTGGCCGTGGGGTTTGAGAAGTTTGGCTGCGCTCGTCAGCGCCGCCGCGGGGTCGGCGGCGTGATGCAGCGCCTGGCTCAAAATCACGAGATCAACGCTGCCGGCTTCGACCGGCGGATTTTGCAGGTCGCCGAGGCGAAAATCCAGATTCTTCAGTCCATTCTTCTTCGCTTTCGCCGCGCCGAACGCGACAATTTTCTCCGAGTTGTCCACCGCTATGACCCGTTTGCAGCGTCGCGCGAGCAGTTCGCTCAGTAATCCTTCACCGGCGCCCAAATCCGCCACGACGAGCGGCGGCAGGATCCGCAACAGCAGATGGCCGAACGCCTCCCACGAACGGCCGGGCCCGTAAACCCGATCAAAGCGTCCGGCAACTTGATTGAAGAAAACCTGCGCCTGCTCACTGCGGCGGGCGACAACACGTTTTAGATTGATCTGATCGCTGGCGTGCTCCGCCAGTTCCTTCGCGCCCCGAATGGCGAGCTGGATAAATTCACTCGCGACCGTGTCGGCCTGCGGATTGAGCCGGTAAAACGTCCGCTTGCCTTCACGCCGCGCCCGCACCAGGTCGCAATCGGAGAGCAACCCCAGATGCGTGGAGATGCGTGACTGGCCCAGGCGCGTGATCTCCTGAAGCTCATTTACGGAGAGTTCGTCCTTCTCCAGCAGCGCGACGATGCGCAGCCGCGTGGGATCGGACAAGGCCCGGAGAGATTTGAGTGTAGAAGACATGTGTTGATTCTATTGGTTAGCGATCGCCTTTATCAGCAGGGAGGCTCACATTCCAGGCAAACTGCATATAGCGCGATCCCAAAGAACGATCACTTGCCCGTGTTTCCAAGGCTATACTACAGATTAACTTTCTCGTTTCCGAATATTGCAGGGCTTTTCCACTAAACGGATCAACCGGCACAGCCGGGAGAATCGCGCATTCCACCAAGGTTGCTAAATCCTTTGGCAGTTTGCCATTTTGTTCCCAGTACATCCGCAATGCGATGCAAGTCTTCAGGGCCTCTCGTTGAAGTTGCCACACTGCAATCGGCTCAACCGCGCTTTGGAACGGGTACTGTTTCGGATGCTCAATTGCATCTCTGACCCTGGTCAAGACAATCTGCTTACCAACGGGGTCATCTATTGGGGCCAGGGCGCGTTGAACCTTGATCAGGCCGTCTCCCCCGGGATGAACAAAGCACATGCGATGGCTTCGCATCGCTGGAATCGCATTCCAGAATCGATCGAGTTTCTGGCAAGCAAGCATTTCGGCGCAGGGTTCTTTGGTTTGTTGGACTAGCACCGGGAGCTCCCCTTGTTGAGCCAAATGGACGAGGCAAACACCGAATAGCCCGATTGTTGCGGATTTGTCCATGCCGCCTGGTTGACCAGGGGCAGTTTCATGCCTTCGGGAGCCGGCCCATGACAATTTCGGTCTCCGGGGCGTTGGTCGAATTATCTGGCCACCCGGAAGCGAGCATTGGGAAGCACTCCATTTCGAACCGTAAAGTATCTCGCAAAAACTCAACAGGGTCATGAGAGAAGGGCTTTGCCGAAAGCAACGGTTGAAGAACTTGCGAACTCACCTGCTGGTATCGCAACAGAGCGGTGATGCCCTCTGCGGTGCGCTGGTCAATTGAAGTTCCCCCGAGACTGTGGACTAGGGTGGAAGTCATTTGCTGGGGTTAGTTTTTCATGAACTGGGTTTCAAAAGCAACTGGCGATTGATAGCCCAAGAAACTGTTGCGGCGGCCTTGGTTGTACCAGTTTCGATGACAATAAAGAATTGGCGTTGGGCCGCCGCGTGGTCGGCGGGCACGGCGCGGCCCAGCGGCAGCTCTGGCGGGCGAGCCGGGGAGCGGCCGCATCGAGGACGTGGGCCCGCGATGATTGCCGAGCGGGGCGAGCAGATTACTGCCGCTGGATAAGTTGACACCCGTTGCAGTGATCGAACCAGAGAGGTTGGGATGGGTGGCATCGAAGAAAAATTCCGCGCGGCCTCCGCCAGGGCCAAGGACTGCTGCAAAAGTTACGATTGATCCGGCGCGACACCTGCCAGCCCGGTGCGCCAAGGGCGCGCAACCATTCCCCCACGGTGGTCTGGTCGGGAAACTTTGCGAGGTCCAGAAACGCGGTGAGCAGGCCGTCCACGTTCGGTCCTTGCACATCCGCCAGGGACACGCCGCCACTGGCTAAGCTGTCGAGCAGTTGCATGACCGAGACCAGCGGCGCGAAACCTTTCCCCAAGTGGGTGCGCGAATCCAGCGCGGGCTCAGCGGCGCCGCGCGCTGCACGCCCGAACTGCTTGACCTTGGCGTGGCGCGAAACTCGAGCTTGAATCCCCGCGGATGCAGCGTGCAATGCTTCGACCTGAAGTGCTGGCTCCACGAACCGCCTTCTCTGCACCCAGCAGGTCATCCCGTCACTCAGATCCACTAAGTTTGGAAAATACGGGCGGCAAAAGCGCCAGCATCGGTATCAGCCGGGCTGGTGCTCCGAGATCTTACCGACGGCTTCGACTCAAAAAGGAATTGCGTGCCAAAAATTTCGTGGGATCATACCTACGTTATCGGAGCGTAGCTCAGCCTGGCTAGAG
>JANOHH010000880.1:0-15289 GCA_031406395.1 Verrucomicrobiota bacterium
CTCAACGGCACGCCGACGGCGGCGTGCTTCGTCGTCAGCTTCAAGCTGAAGTAGTCACGACTTCGAGTCGGGGCGCGACCGGGCGACCGTCTTTGAGGTTGGCGATCATGCGCGCCAGAAAAGAATTGCCCGCCCCCAGCACCGGCAAACCGACCACGAGCGACAGGCGGGCAATGACCGCCTGCGCGCCCAGACCGGCTACGGTTTGCTCCGCCTCGACCTTGGTCTTGGCGTAGAAATTGATCGGGCCCGGTTGGGCATCCTCGTCGTACGGCGCGTGTTCGCCGTCGAAAATCGTGTCCGTGGAACAGAATACCAGCCTGGCAGAATTGTCGCGACACAGGTCAACCAGCGTGCGGGTCAAATCCACATTAACGGCGCGCGCCAATTCCGGATGCGACTGGCAAAAATCAACGTCCGCCAACGCCGCCGTATGAATCACCGCCGCCGGCTTCACTTCGCGGAACAGCTGGGTCAATTGGGCGGGTACCAGCGGATCGCACGTATGCCAGAAAAGTGCGTCGCGGAGGATGAGCCGGTTGCCGCGGGAAACGGCGTGAACCTCCCACTCGGCGCCGGCTTGAGCCAGGACGCTGCCAGCCACGAAACCGTTGGCGCCCATTACGATCAATTTTCGCTGGGTGTTCATTTGATTTTTGGGCGGACAGATCGTGCCTCGTAATTATCTCGCACGCCGCGTACAGGTCGAGCGGAAATCCAGCGTAGGCCGCCGAGCGGATGGATTGCTTTCACCCCGCAGGGTTGTCACAGTGAACGAAACAACAATTCACCCTCCGTATGTCCATCAAATACCTCCCAAAACTTGCATGGCGAAGCGTCGTGAAGTTTTCCGTCGCCCGGTTCTTCACCGCCATGCGCGTCGCGCTTCCCGCCGCCGCCGGCCAAGACCTCTACGTCTCCATCCGAATCAACAACTGAAACGACATGCACGAATGGCACCTTGGCCGCCGCCTGCACCGCTCACGCTAATGGGCGATCCTAAATCAAAAGTTAAACCGTCAGCCTTCAATCGGATTCTTGGCAAAAAAGCCGCCCCGGAATTGGCCATTGCATTTCGGAATGGGCTTTGTTAAGAGAATCGTAAGGCAAATTCATGGCAATCAAACAAGACAATCGGTTGCTGGCGGTTACGACCGCGCTTGGCCCTGATGTGCTCGCGGTTCGCTCCATCGCCGTGCAGGAGCAGCTGAGTCGCCCCTTCCAGATTCAGGCCGAGTTGCGCAGTGAGGACGGCAAGGTGGATTTCGACAAGGTTATCGGTCACAACGTCACCCTCAGGCTCAACGTCGGACAGAAGGCGACACGCTATTTCAACGGTTTTGTGAGCCGCTTCGTGCAGGTGGCCAATGAGGGCGCCCATGCCAGTTATCGCGCCACCATTGTGCCCTGGCTGTGGTTTCTCACCCGCACCTCTGATTGCCGGATCTTTCAGGAAAAGTCCATCCCGGACATCATTGAGGCGGTCTTCAAGGCTCACGGCTTTCCCGATTACAAGCTCAAGCTTTCCGGGAGTTACGCCAAGCGGGAATACTGTGTGCAATATCGGGAGACGGATTTCAATTTTGTGAGCCGGTTGATGGAGCAGGAGGGGATTTCCTATTACTTCGAGCACGAGAACGGCAAGCATCTGCTGGTGCTGGCGGATTCGACGAGCGCGCACAATCCCTTCCCTGGCTATGGCGAGATCGCCTTCCATCCCTTCCAGCAAGGCGCCGACGAGCGCGAAACGATCCACGACTGGATCATGGAAAAGGAAGTGCAACCCGTCGCCTCGGCGTTGCAGGATTTTGATTTCAAGAAACCCAAGACGTCGTTGCTGACGAACACCAACGTGACGCGCAAGCACGGCATGGCCAAGTTTGAGATCTACGATTACCCGGGCGAGTATGTCGAGCACGACGACGGGCAGCGCCTGGCGGACGTGCGGTTGGAGGAATTGCAGACGCAGTATGAGACGCTGCGCGGCCAGGCCAGCGCGCGCGGGTTGGCGGCGGGGCATGTCTTTACGTTGAAAAGCCATCCCCGGGCGGAGCAGAATCGCGATTATCTGATCACGGGTGTTTCCCTACATGTGGACGCGGGCGAATTTGCCAGCGGCGGGGCGGCGGGAGAGTTTTTTTCCTGTAGTTTTTCCTGTATTGACAAGGCGCAACAATTCCGGCCGGAACGATTGACGCCCAAACCCATCGTGCAGGGACCGCAGACCGCCATCATCGTCGGGCCGTCGGGCGAGGAGATTCATACGGATAAATTTGGGCGCGTGAAGGTAATCTTCCCCTGGGACCGTTATAGCAAGGCCGACGAAAACAGTTCCTGCTGGATTCGGGTGTCCCAGGAGTGGGCCGGCAAAAAATGGGGTGCGATCTACCTGCCGCGCGTCGGCCAGGAAGTCATTGTCGAATTTCTCGAGGGCGACCCCGACCGGCCCATCATCACCGGGCGCGTCTATAACGGCGAGGCGATGCCGCCGTACGAACTACCGGCGGAAAAAACCAAATCCACGCTCAAGTCCAATTCCAGCAAAGGCGGCGGCGGATTTAACGAATTCCGACTCGAGGATAAGAAGGGCGAGGAACAAATCTTCATGCACGGCGAGAAGAACCTCGACATCAACATCAAGAACGACGCCTTCGAACTGATCGGCAACGACCGCCACCTCATCATCAAGAAAGACCAGATCGAACACGTCGAGAACAACCGCAGCGAGATCGTGGATGCCGACCACATGGAGAAGATTGGCAAGGACCGCCATCTGAAAGTGGTGGGCAAAGAAGCCAAGGAAGTCGGCGAGAGCCACTCCTTCACCGTCAAGGGCGACGTCATCGAGGTCTTCAAAGCCAAACATTCCGAAGCAACAACCGGCGATTACTATTTGAAAGCGGACAACGTGGTCATTGAAGGCATGACCAACGTCACGATCAAAGTCGGCGGGTCCTCGATTGCCATTGCCGCGGATGGGATCGCGCTCAAGACCGGTGGCACGATCAAGATCGAAAGCACCGCGACGATGGACTTGAAAGCCGATGCGCCGTTGACCATTCAATCTTCCGCTACCGCGGACATGAAGAGTCCCGCCACCACCGTCAAAGGCGACGGCATGTTGACCCTTAAGGGCGGTGTCGTCATGATCAATTAAACCCGGAGCGATTTATGCCATCACCAAAAAGTGGAAGCGCCGGTTCAGCGGTTTCGCCCGCCGATCCAGCCGAGGCCCAGGAAGCGGATGTCGCCGATCCGGGCGAGGTGGAAGAAATCAAGGCAGAGCAACGGCAGACCAAGACGGGCAAATATGGGTCAGAGAAAGCGAAGCCCTACAAACCGCCGCAGACAACAGAGGAAAAGGAGAAAAAGAAAAGCTGGATTGAAATTGAAATGGTGGATGAAGACGACAAACCCGTTACCGGCATGGCGTATCGGATCACGCTGCCGGATGGGGAAACGGTTGCCGAGGGCACGCTGGACGAAAAAGGTTTTGTGCGGGTGGATGGGATCGAGCCAGGCTCGTGCAAGATCACTTTCCCCCAATTGGATCAGGACGCTTGGGAGAAGCTCTAGCTTATGCCTTCAGCGAAGAGTGGAAGTGCCGGTTCGGCGGTTTCGCCCGCCGAAAGCGTACAAGCCGAGGAAGCAGACAAAGCCAGTCCCGGCGAAGTTGAAAAGATCAAGGCCGAGCAGCGTCAGGTCAGGGCAGGGAAATACGGCAAGGTGAAAGTCCCGGCGCACAAGCCGCCGAAACAGATGGACAAGGAGAAGGCGAGCTGGATCGAGATTGAACTGATGGATGAGAACGGCAAACCGGTGGCGGGTCAGGGGTATCGCATTACTTTGCCGGACGGATCCGTCGCTGCCGGCACCCTCGACCCGGACGGTTTCGCGCGGGTGCAAGGGTTCGAGCCGGGGAGTTGCAAAGTCACTTTCCCGGATTTGGATCAACGCGAATGGAAGAAAGCTTGACCATCTGCCTGGAGTGGTGCGCTGCATGAGCAATTACGTCGTTCAAAAATGTGACTGTTTATCTGGCATCGCGTGGATGCATGGCTTCGAGCGATGGCAGACCATTTACGAATCTCCGGAAAACGAGAACTTCCGCAAGAAGCGGCCCAATCCAAATGTGATTTATCCTGGTGACGGACTGGTCATCCCGGAGAAGGAAGTCAAGGAAGAGAATTGTGCAGCGGAGAAGAAGCACCGTTTTGAACTCTGTCGCAGCAAATGGATGTTGCGCATTGAGCTACGCGACGAGATCTACAAAGGCATTGAGAATCTGCCCTACACCTTGGAAATTCCCGGCGGAGTCAGGATCGAAGGCAAAACTGGGAACAATGGGCTGGTTGAAACGCCTATTCCCTCGTGGGCCAAAAAGGGAACACTGCATTTGCCCGGCGGCGCCATTGAGTTGAGGTTGGGCGGCTTGGATCCGGTGCGACAGGTGCGCGGGGTGCAGCAGCGGTTGAACAATCTCGGTTTCAACGCCGGCCCCGTGGACGGCATTTTCGGCCCGAAGACCCGGCGGGCGGTTGCCGCGTTTCAAGCAACACAGTCCGGCCTCAAACCCAATGGCGTGCTCAATGATGAAACATTGGAGCGGCTTCTGGAAAAGCACGACAATGACAAACGGTTGAGCGAGTCCGAGGCGAATTCTCCGGTCGAGGACCAGGAAACCCTGCCTGATACCGGCGGCACGCCTGGGGAAGGCGGCTGGGAAGGCGAAGACTTGTTTTGTCACCCGCCCGACCAGGCTGAAAACGCTTGTATGCCGCAGGATTTCTATTTTGCCATTTACTACTTTGACAAGGACGGCAGCCGGGCCTTCGAGCGCGCAGCGGAAACGTGGCGGGGGCTGGTGGCGACACGGCCCGGATATGCCGCCGAACGTTTCCTGGCCATCGAGGTGAAGACCGAGGCTGAATTCGTGGATGCGTGGCTGCGGATTGGCTCCGAGGTGCGGCAGCAAAATGCCTGGGTGCGCGAAGGCCACATTTACACGCATGGCTCCCAGGCTGGCAATGAAACCGGGCTGGAGTTTGCCCCAACTCCCGGTGGAGGCGGCACGCTCACGCGCACTGAGATCGAAGCATTGCCCAAATTGCTCTGGCATCCGGATGGCGAAGTCCTGATCCACAGTTGCAACAGCGGAGTGGATCGCGACGGGTGGAATCCGACGCAAGCCTTTGCCGCCGGTCAGGGCGTGCGCGCCAGCGGGCAGACGGGCTCGGCGTTCTTTTCGCAGCGTGAGGACGAATGGGTCGAGATTCAACCCGGCTCTCGCCAAGTCTTCTTGCGCGCCTTCTACCACGGACGGAACAATGCGTGGAATCCGATAGAACAGATCGGTTCCACGAACAAGCCGATGCCCGTGTTTGAAGTCAAACCGTAGCGCTGGCGAAATCATGGCAGATCAACCCTCCAATTTTTCCTGCGAACCCGCCCGGGAATGCCTGGCGGCCGACGTCGCCAAGGTGCAGCCGGACACGGAGTTGAAGAACACACTGGTGTTGCGGCGGCGCATCCGGGTGCGCGTGCTGGACTGCCGTTCGGGCGAACCGGTGCTTGGCCAGCCCGTCGAGGAGGTTCGGCTCAACGGGACGAAACTGGCCACGTTCCTGGCCCTGGACAAGGAATGGGATATTGCGAAGCATTTCCCCATTTCGGGGTCGGGCGCGCAGCGCAAGTTCGGGTTGAACAACGTTACCCTGACCAAGGCCACGCAAATTGTCTTGAACGCCTTGGGCTACGAATGCGGAATCCCCAGCAACACTTATGGCCCGCAGGGCATGACGGCCTTCCTCAAATTCCGGGTCGTGGCTCAGGCAGTCCGGTTCAAGCCGGAAGACTTGGCGAAGATCGGTCTTTTCGACGCGGCCGTGCTGAAACCGAACTGGCGTCCGGCCCCCGGAAAGAAAGTATTGCGAGGAGCGAAGGACGCCGCGGACAACGACGTTGAGTTTCGAGCCCCGAACGACAGCGAGGCGAATGAACTGATCCGCATCTACAACACCAAATGTTACCGCGCCGCGCAATTTCATCTCGCCAGCCTGGACTTCTATCCCCGGGACGATGCCAAATTGAAGGATGGCGTGTTGGACGCGCCAGACAGCGGCGTCTGGACGGACGCGTGGAAGGAAGCGTTCAAAGACTGGCAACACCTCACCTTCAGCCGCGCAAAGGACAACTGTTACGATTGGGTTAAGCGCCAAGAGGAGGGGGCGGCTTTGCTGGAACAGAAACGTGGCTTCGTGACGGACGAACACGGTGATATTTTCATCCCCATTCCCGTCACTCTGCTTACTCAATCCATCAAGGTTGGTGTGAGCTTTCGCGATTTCACCGTCGTGCCGGAAGCGACGCTCAAAGAGCACGAGGCAACCGGCAGCAAACTGCACCGGGTCGTGACGCGGCGGGTAAACGATGACGGATCGTGGGGGCCGATGCAGCCCAAGCCCGGAACGACTAGCTTTGCGATCGAATGGGTGACACAAACTCAGGAGAACCAGTGGCTCAAACCGTGGGGCTGGCGGTGTGGCATCGAACGGAGCAAGAGCAACGCCGAACGCCAGCAGTTCAAGGAGTTCTTCACCGCTTGGGAATTCGAGATACCTGCATTCACCCAGGCTGAACTGGATGATCCGAAAACCGGCGCGGACTGGCGCGCGCTTCACAAACGCACCAAAGCGTTCAACATGTTTTACCAGGCAGCGGATGAGACACCCGAGTTTGTCCTTTTCGCTTTGGTTTGGTGCCAGCCGGTGTGGGACGAATTCAAGGACCCGGAATTGCGCGGGTTGGGGGCGGCGGCCAGCAATGACGCCTACGTCTGGCCCAACCAGGGTGGGCTGGGCACCGCGCGCGAACCGGACGATCCCGGCGTCCGCGATACCCCGGCGCACATGCACATCGTCACCCAATACTACGACATGGGTGGAAGCGACAAGTTTGGCGGCAAAGGCTATGGATTGTTCGAGCACGACAAGGACGCGGACGGAAGCCAGGCGGCCACCGTCTGGCGCGGCGGCGATGGCCATCATGGGATTGATGTGCATGCCGACATCGGCGACCTGCTTTTTGCCGTCCATGCCGGCAACGCAAAGCACAATCCCTCCAATGGCGCATTGGGTCGAACTGTCAGTGTGTCCTGGATGGCAGCGGACGGAACGAGTTACAATATTGCAGGCGGCCATCTCAGCGCCGCCGAAGGTGCTTTCAAGCGGTACGTGCGCGCTGGCGAAATTGTCGGACGCGCGGGGCGGACGGGAAATCTCTCCCCCACTTCAAACCAAGCGGGGCATGTCCACTTAAATGTCGGTTACAGCGCCGCGACGAGCACTTTCAATCTAGCTTACCAGTCGCCGGACGAGGCGAATCGGTGTTGCATCCCCACCAATTATCGCACACCCCTGTTGCTGCCGTGCCGCTGCGCAACCGTCAGCGACCACGACGCATTGTCGGGCTGCAACTTCGCTGACAAGGACATCGCCTCAGCTTGCTGGGCCGTGAATGACCTCGCCTGTCCGCACCTGCCGCGCGAAAAAGTCACGCTCGCCGACCTGACCGCCGCCGGTATCAACGCCGCCAAACGCCAGGTTCAAGCACAGTTGAGAAAACTCGGACACTACACGGGAAAACTCGACGGCGATTGGGGTTCATTCGAGAACGTACTCAAAGTCACCAAAGCTGGCGGCGACGGTATTTACGCCGCGACCAACTCGAGTTCGGCCAAGCGGGCAACGGCGCCAAAGGACATGAAACTGAATGTGCTCGGAACGGCAAGCGGCTGGTACGAGGTGGAAATCCAAGTTGCCTTGCGAACGGCCACGAGCGGCGACCGGGGTTGGATCGCGGCAGCTTCGGTTGCTGATCCTTCCGTGGGAGGCACGCGGAAGGGGATTTGCGCCTTCAAGACAGCCACGAATCTCCTGCCCGCAAGTCCTTCGCCCAAGGACAAGTTTGAAGCCGACCAGCCGTTTCTGGATCGGTTGAATCAGGATGCGCCGGTGATTCCGCTGTCCTGAGAGATTTGGGCGCGACGGGCATTGTCGCTTGAAAAGCGGCATGGCAGCGGTTATCAATGAGCGGGAAAGCTCAGGGGCCCCAGGCGGATTGTCCCGCCGAGTCGGGCCACCAACGTAGTCACGGGAAGCAGTTGGAAAGCAAGCGTGAGTTATGCCGACAGATTACCAGGTCAAAAGCGGTGACTGCATCAGCAGCATCGCCTTCAACCATGATTTCTTCTGGGAAACCTTGTGGAACCATGGAGCCAACTCGGAACTGAAGTCCAAGCGCAAGGATCCTAACATCCTCGAAGAAGGCGATGTCGTCCACATTCCGGACCTGAGGTTTAAGCAGGAATCCGGCGCGACGGAGCAACGGCATCGGTTCAAGCTCAAAGGCGTCCCGGCGAAGCTGCATCTGCGTTTTTTGAAGCCAAAAGACCAGCCGCCCAAACCAGAAGAATCCACCGCAGGTGGGGGAGACGACGAATCCAGCTACGTCGAACCCGAGATCACCGCCGAAGCCCAGGAAATGGAACCCATCGCCAACGCCCCCTACCGGATGGATGTAGACGGCGAGGTCACCGAAGGCCAGTCGGACGGCGATGGAGTGGTGAAGGTTTCCATTCCGCCCGATGCCGCGAAGGCCATCTTTACGTTTCACCCGGGGACGCCGGATGAGCGGGTGTTTCCAATGACTCTTGGCGAAATGGATCCGGTGGAAACTATCGTCGGCGCCCGCAAACGCCTGAGCAATCTGGGCTACCACTGCACCACGGGTGAAAATGCAATGACCCCGGAATTGAAGGACGTCATCGGCCGTTTTCAGAAGGACAACGATCTCAAGGTGAACGGCGAATTGAACGACGCCACCAAAGATAAATTGAAGGAAAAGCACGGATGCTGACGAACAACTTCAACCCTGAATCCACATGCCTGTAACCAAGATCAAAATCGCGATAGCGACTGTCAGAGTCCTTGACGACTGCGATATTTTCGGGTGCGGCGAATGGCACCTCACCGCCAGAATTGACGGGGTGCAGGTGGGCAGTCCGGCCACCGAGTTCGAGGCGCAAACCGGACAGGTCATCACCCTCCCGCCGGAATGGTCGAGAGTTGTGGATGTCAGTGCGAAGGGGCCGGGGACTACGGTGCGGGTGAATTTTGGCGGAGTGGATAAGGACACGTTTAGTGACGACGATCTGGGAGCGGTCACCGCCGAGTTCAGGTATCCATACAGCACGCCGCAAACCGCGTATCTGATGGCTCCGCTCATGGGAGGGGGATTATTCTTTTCGGATTACCGGGCCTATTCCGTTCAGATCGTCATGACAGTCGAGGAAATTATCGCGACGACGACGTTGACCGGGCCGACTTCGATTCCGGTCAGCCGGCAACTTGATGGCAGCAGCACGCTTTCGACCGTCGGCGGCACCCCTGTGGTTCCGAGGATCGAAGTATGTCCGGTCATACCCGTGCCGAACAACGGCTTCACGCGCCTGCCACCGCGACCCGTGCAACCCGCCGGCCTCGCGCCCGGCGCAGCCACTGCACACGCCGCGCCGGTCGCCCTCCCGGGTGGCGCGCTCAATGCAATGGTGAACCCTTCCGTCATCCCGATCATGGCGGATACACATCCGGATTTTGTAAATCGCTGCGCGCGACTGGCCGTGACTTACGCCGATCCGGGGAACATTGATCTCGGCATGTTGACGTGGCACGTCCTCAGCGGCCCGGCCGTCATCGTCGGCAGCAATCGCGGCGGTCTGGTTCAGGTTCGCGGCACCGGCAGCGCTGCCGATACAATCGCCACGTTTGAAGTGCGGTGGGACGGGCCGTCCGGCCCGGTTCTGGGGACCTACCGCGCCTGGGTTGGGAAAGTGGGGACCGTGCCCTACCGGATCAACCTGCTCGACGGAACGACTCCAGCCACGCAGGTTTCCGTGCTCCGGTCTCCGTCCATCGTGGACAGCCACATGGACGTCGCCAAGATCATTTACTGGCAGGCCGCCCTGTTGCTCGTGCCGGATAACGACGTTACTGCATTCGATGGCGCCGTGGCCTCGGGCACGTCGGGAATTTTTACGGTCGTCGCCTCGAGCAACGCGCACACGAGAAACGTGAACCCGAATCTCACGCCCGCCGCCACGCGATACAACTTCAAGCCTGGCGTTATCAATGTTGTTTTCATCCGCTCGATCCTGGGTGCGAACCAGTTCGGCGTGGCGACGGATATCCAGGGGATTCCCATGGCCAACAGCTCGGATGCCGGTACGCCGTCGAATTCGTGGGTGTTGCCGTCGGGCATTCCGCCCGATAAAGCCGCAGGCAACGTGAAGCTAAAAACATTCGCTGGACAGCCGAGCCGTCTGAAGTCGCCGGGACCGGGCGACAAAGCCTACATCAAGGCCCGCAACACGGCCAGCCCACCTTTCGTGGCGAACGATATGACCCGGATTCACGCCGCGATCCTCCCGGCTGTTTGGGGCGGCAATGTCAGTAACAACGGCATCAACATGGCGCACGAAATGGGGCACGTGTTGGGGCTCATGCATCGCGGCAACGGCGGATTGACCGCAAACCGACTTTCGGACGACCAAATCAACAGCAAGGACATCAAAAACAAGTTACGCGGCCATCCTTGGACGGAAAACGTAATGAGCTACGGCTATCCCCTGGCGATCGACCTCGCGATGGACATCGACCTGCTTCAGGCATCCGTCATCCGGCGTCATCCCTCCGTCAGTTACTAAAAGAAAGACCCGCCATGCCTCTCGACCCAAAAGCCAAACAAAACCTTCAAAAAGCCGTGACCCTTGCTGCGAGCGGATCGCCGGCAGATCACGAGCAACTGTTCGGATTACTCAACTCAAAGGCTTTCCTGTTTTCCATCCAACCGGAGCAAAGCTACAGCGACCTCGCTCCAAAACGCCTGCAAATTGCCCGTGTCATCAGGACGCTGATGGACAGCCCGCACGCCATCGCTCGCGAAACCATCGTTAGGTTGATCAAAGCCCAGGAATTTCTTTCGTTGGAACAGCTCGAGGACCTTCTCATCATCGCACTCGTATCGGTGCGTCCGTTGCCGCCGGCCGCCGTCGTTTTTCTGGATCAACACAGTGATTCGCAATCCGCCGCGTTGCATTTGGTTTTGGAAGTCCTTGCGGCCAACGAATCCGAACCCGCACTTCAGTTGTTCGAGCGAAAGATCGCTGATCCAAGTCAGGACATCGAATGCCGCATCATCTGGCTCCGGGTCGAATATCTCATCCGCCGCAACGATGTCCCCATCCTGCGTTCTTACAAAAGGATGATCGTGGACGGCACCGTGCCTCTTGAGATGCGTCATTACGCGCTGGAATCCCTCTGCGCCTACGATCCCGGCTGGTATCGGGCCTGCACCAAGCCCCAGCCGCCGTTGCGTGTGTTCGCGACTGCCGAGGCGAAAGCCATCCTTCGAGAAATCCTTGTCCACGCGAAAAAGAGCATGGAAATCTCCCCGGAACTGAAACCGGCGGTCGAGACCACCGCCATCGAAATTGGAGACAGGTAATGCATGCGGAACCCACAAGAAGGCGGTGTTTTTTTAGGTTGTTCTGCGTGGGCTGCCTGCTCTACATTTTACTCATGACCACGGGAATTGACTCCTTTGCCGCCGACAAGCAGGCCGTCGGGCCCGTCGGGCCCGGGTTGCAACCGCCCCCGCCCAGCGCCTACGCACTCAGCGTCAACAAAAAGGCTGGCAGCAAATTGCCTGACGATCTCCAGGAAGTGGGCCGCGCACTAACCTCTGAACAGGATTTACTGCGGCTTAACACTACGCAGGAATACGCCGAACTGCCGCCGGAAAAACTGGCCGTTCATACGATCCTCACCCACCTTAGCGGGAATCCATCGCCGACCGCCCCAGAAACCATCGCTTCGCTCTGTGTCAGCAAGGAGTTTCTGGCAGAACAAGCCCGTGTCGAATGTCTCCTGCTTGTGTTGCCAAAAGTCCGCCCATTGCCCGAGAAAGCCATTCCCTTCCTCCGGAAATCCGCCGAACCGGAGAGCGACAGCCTGGAGATCGCGATCCGTGCGCTGTTTGAAATCGGCGAAAAATCCACGCTGGAAATTTTCGCTGCGCAGGTTCTCAACGGTCGGCAGGATCCCGTACTCGTTCAAGGCTGGATGCGCGATCCGCTTTTGAGGCATCGGCGGGATCCGGCGGTTCTGCAAATGTGCCTGGATTTGCTTCAGCAACCGAAATTCGATGCCAACCTAAAAAATTCGCTCGTCGAAGCCCTCTTCGATTACCGTCCGGCGGAATGGTATTCGCGCGAAACATCGTCGCCGAAGCCGCCGAAGTCGAAAAACCTGTCTGGCGAAGCGCGGGAACTCTTGAAAAAGATTGCGGTTGCGATTGCTGCGGACCCGGATGTTTCGGCAAAAAACAAGTCATTGGTCGAACATGCGGTCCGGGGCATCTGAACCTGAAAATGATCATGGCGGGCGACGAATGCGCACGCTTGGCAGCGCGCCTGGATGAAACTCCGGACGATTTCTCTACCTGGCTGGAATTGGCTCGATTAAGAAACTCCGCGCGGCAGGCGGGCGAGGCATTGGTCGCCGCCAATAACGCCCTGACCCTCCGGCCATCCAGCTTGGAGGCCCTCTACGAACGCGGTATCGCCCAGCTTGAATTGGGGCAGGCAGGCGAGGCTGCGCATGTCTTCACCTCAATTATCGCGATCCAGCCGCTTCATCCCAACGTCCTCGTCTCACTCGGCACCGCCTACTATCAACTCCGAAGACTCAGCGAGGCTGGCATCATCTGGGAACAGGCCGTGCGTGTCGCTCCGGATCCGGTGGGAATTCTGGAAGACCTTGCCTTGTGTTATCAAAGGCTGGGTGAATTCCAGAAAGTTGCCGAGGTCTGGGATCGCGTCCTTCTTCAGAATCCGTCCCATCCGCTGGCGTTGCACCATCTCGCGGCGTTGGGGCGGCGTCCGGCGCCGGATCGTTCCTCGGATGAATACCTCGTTAAATTGTTCGGCGAATTCGCCGGAGAATTCGACGATACCCTCGGCTCCCTCGGTTACGACGGCCCTCGACTGCTCGCCGAAATGATTTTGAATAACTCCCCGGAGATCCCACGCGGCTGGCGGATTCTGGATGCCGGCTGCGGCACGGGCCTGTGCGCCGTGCATTTGCGCGCGTGGGCGAACCGCCTTGAAGGCGTTGATCTATCACCCGGAATGCTGGACAAGGCGAAGGTGCGAAATCTTTACGACGAATTGCATTGCGAGGAAATGGCCCGGTTTTGCGGGCGGCATCCGGCGGCTTACGACCTCATCGTTGCCGGGGATTCGATCAATTATTTTGGGAATCTGGAACAGGTTGCCATGAAAATGGCCGGCAGTCTACGCACAGGTGGCCGGTGCGCATTTTTTGTGGAACGGATGGTGAACGAAAGCGCGGCAGGTTTTCGTCTCGAACGGCACGGGAGGTTTTCCCATCGACCTGGATACGTCGCGGAGTGCCTTGCCGCCGCGGGTCTCGGTATCATTGCTCGGAGCGAAGCGCCGATCCGCTCCGAGGCGGGCCGGCCCGTGACCGCGACACTCTTCTTGGCCGGGCGATGATGTAGGAACGCGTATTGCATTCCGCACATTCCCGGTGAGCGGATTCAAACAATTGATAGTCATTGTTTTTTTGAGTTTCACTTGACGCGTGTGGCGCAGAAACTACACATCGAATATCAAGGGGCGATGTATCACGAGATGAATCGCGGGAATCGGCAGGAGCTGAATTTTGAGGATGATCAGGATTGCAAACTTTTTGGGCAACGCAGAACGAGTCCTGCCTCAAACCTCGCCGGCAGGAGCATGTGTGGCGAGGTAACTGTGATCAGCTTCCCTGAACACCAAATCAGGTGACTGCTAGCCCAGCTTGATTCTGGGGCAAATCGTTTCACACTCAAGCGCATGTTTTTCAAATGGCCCATCTCGCCCTCGGTCGTGTCCCAATGCAAAATTCTATTTTGAAAATCGGTTTGCGACTTGGTATCGAATAGTTTAAATCAGCGTTATGGCTTTCTTTCAAAATCTATTTAAGCCCGCCACGCCCGCCACGCCGGCAACGCCCGCTGCACCGAAGGTTCAGCCTGTGCAGGTGACTCCCGTCCCCCAACAGTTGCCCAAAATCTCCGCGCCGACGGCGGCGGAAATTGCCCAGACCTCCAATCCCAGTCCCGAGGCCCAGAAAATTCTGGCGGCGAATCCGCAACAGACGCCTGCCCAATATCTCAACACGTTACAGGAAAAACAAATGGGCGCTGAAATGACCAAGACCATGGCGCACGGCATGCCCGACCGTGAAGGCGTCATGTGGGCCTCCCAAAGCGCCGAAAAGGTTTCGGGCAGTCTCCCGCCCGAGGATGCCCAGGCGTTGAAGGCGGCCCAAGCGTGGGTGCAGAATCCTACGGAAGCGAACCAGGCGACGGCGGCCGCGGCAGCGGCCAAAACCAATTATCAAGGCCCGGGTGCGTGGGCCGCGCAAGGCGCGGCTTGGTCCCAGCCAACTGCTCCAGCGACCGCCGCATCGGCGGCGCCGACGGCGATGCCACGGCTGACGCCCGACGCGGTCGTCGGGGCCGTCCTGCTTTCCGCCGCCATCAAGGCAAATCCAGCGTTGGTGGCACCAAAAATCCAAGCGCCGACGTTGCAGTCGCCAACGATCACGGCGCCGGTGCTGGAAGCCCCGCAGTTAGCCGCTACGGTGCCCCAAACTCCCGCAGTGATTCCGCCCGAAGTCCAAACGCAGATGTTTCGGGAGCAGCAACCATTTATCGCTTCGGGCATCGACATCGCCAGCGGCAAGACTCCTTGTGGGTGAGAGTTTGCTTGGAAATTCCTGGAAGGCTTGTCGCAGCCCGGAACCCCAATCCTCAGCGCGATCGTCATTGGAAAGGGCAACAACTCAGTGGCGGGCTTGGGAAGCCAAACGCGGCGACATGATTCCGGTTTGCCGAACCGCGAAGTGGAGAAAGTCAGAGCCCGCTCACTTCAACTGCTTGACCTCGGACAGGCTCGGAGCCGCACGGCATCGCTCGGCGACGACCAGATGCAGGTCGTAAGTCATGGTACTGCGATCGTGCAGGCGGACCTGCCAAGGCAGGTTCTCGCGTTCGACCAACAGCTTCATAGTATTCAAAGAATTGGGATGCGCGCCAGGGGTCAGCAGGGTTCGCAAAACCACTTCGCAGGCGCCGGCCATGGGGGAGCGTTGCGAGTGGCCGC
>JANOHH010000896.1:0-2941 GCA_031406395.1 Verrucomicrobiota bacterium
CCCGCGACACAGCAGACTTGGAAGTCTGCGCTACGAGCTTATGCCCATTGACCTGACCATTGCAGACGAGGCGGTGGCGCGGGTGGGACGCAAACCCGAGGCGCTGATTCCGATCTTGCAGGCATTGCAGGAGCGCTACGGCTATCTGCCGGAGGAGGCGTTGCGGCGCGTGTGTGAGACGACGGCGATCACGCCCGCGGCGATCACGGGCGTGGCGTCGTTCTACGACATGTTTCGGATGCAACCCACGGGCAAGCACGTCGTGCGCGTCTGTCGGGGGACGGCGTGTCATGTGGCGGGCGCGGAGCGGGTCGAGGACGCGCTGCGGCGGCATCTGCACATTCCGAATGGCGCAGATACGGACGTGGATAAACAGTTCACCATTGAGCAGGTGGCGTGTTTGGGGACTTGCACGCTTGCGCCGGTCGTCAAGGTCGGTGAGGCCACGATGGGATACACCACTTCGGAAAAAGTTCCGGAGTTGATGCGCGATTTTCTGGCGAATGAGGGCGCGGCCACGGCAGTGAAATCAACAGAAGAAAAGGGTGGCAATGGTCATGGCGGTGGGGCGGAAATCCACGTTGGCCTCGGCTCATGCTGTATGGCGAAGGGGAGCGACCGTTTGTTTCACGCCCTGCGCGAGAGCGCGGCGGCGGGCGGCGTGAACGTGGCGGTGAAGCGCGTCGGCTGCGTGGGGATGTGTCATCGGACCCCCATGGTTGAGGTGACGACGGCGGCGGGCAAAGGCGAGTTTTACGCTGGGCTGTCACCGGAGCAGGCGCGGGCGCTGGTGCAACGACATTTCAAACCGCGCGGGTTGGTCCAACGCGCCAGCCGCATCTGGACGCGCGTGCTGGATGGCTTGTTGCTCGACGACACAGGCGAGCAACGGAGGGTGCAGCATTTCTCGATGAGCAAACGGGATCCGGCGGTGCGGGCGTTTCTGGACAAGCAGGTTCACATCGCCACCGAGCATTTTGGGAAGTTGGATCCGCTGGATTTGGATGAGTATCTGGCGCACGGTGGTTTTGAGGCGTTGAAGAAATGCTTGGGATCTCAGTTAAACGGCCGCCCTCACCCCGGCCCTCTCCCCCAGGAGAGGGAGAATTATTCGCGCGCTTCGGAGAAGTCGAGTGGCGGAGTCGGCGCGGGTGGCGTAGGAGCTAATGGAGGCAAACCCATGCTGTCCCCTCTCCCCGGGGGAGAGGGTCAGGGTGAGGGCGAGCGTGCTACACAAACCAATAAGATTGAGACTCCTCACGTCGTCTCCTACAAGGAAGAGATCATCTCGACCATCGAAAAGTCTGGATTGCGCGGGCGGGGCGGAGCGGGATTTCCGTCGGGACAGAAGTGGCGCGTCGTCGCCCAACAAACCACCGATACCAAATACGTTATCTGCAACGGCGACGAGGGCGATCCCGGCGCGTTCATGGACCGGATGATCCTTGAGTCCTTCCCGTTTCGCGTCATCGAAGGGCTGGCGATTGCGGCGGTGGCGGTCGGTGCGCGCGAGGGGATATTTTACATTCGTCACGAATATCCGCTTGCGGTGAAACGCGTGCGGGCGGCCATTGCCGATCTGGAGCAGCGTGGCTGGTTGGGTGAGAAATTGCTTGGCGCTTCAAACGTTGTAGCCGCCGACGTGAGGAGGCGGAGTGCTGAGTTACCAGAGAATCCGCCTCCTTACGTCGGCGGCTATGAAGGCGGTTATCCGCTCAAGCTTTCAGTCTTCGAGGGCGCGGGCGCGTTTGTTTGCGGGGAGGAGACGGCGCTGATTGCTTCCATTGAGGGCGAGCGCGGCATGCCGAAGTTGCGCCCGCCGTTTCCGGCGCAGTCAGGTTTGTGGGACAAGCCGACGCTCATTAACAATGTCGAGACGTTGGCGCTGGTGCCATGGATTGTGCGCAACGGCGCGGAGAAATTCGCCGCCATCGGGACGGCGAAAACCAAGGGCACAAAGGTTTTTGCGCTCGCGGGTAAAATCCGTCGTGGCGGGCTCATTGAGGTGCCGATGGGAACGACCATCCGCGAGATCGTGGAGGAAATCGGCGGCGGGGCAGCGGAAGGCCGTCGGTTCAAGGCGGTACAAATTGGCGGGCCCAGCGGCGGCTGCGTGCCGGCGCGGCTCGCGGACACGCCGGTGGACTACGAAAGCTTGCGCGAAGTGGGCGCGATCATGGGCAGCGGCGGACTCGTGGTGCTGGATGACACGAGTTGCATGGTGGACATCGCGCGGTATTTCCTTCAGTTCACACAGGATCAATCGTGCGGCAAGTGTACGTTCTGTCGCATCGGCACGAAGCGGATGCTCGATATTCTCGACCGGCTTTGCACCGGCAAGGCCACGCGCCCGCACCTCGAAGAACTGGAACGGCTCGCGGTGCAGGTTGGGGCGGGCAGCCTCTGCGGACTGGGCAAAACCGCGCCCAATCCGGTGCTGACCACGCTGCGCTATTTTCGCGACGAATACGAAGCCCACCTGGCAGGCCGTTGCCCGGCGCGCAAATGTACTGCGCTGATCAAATACACCATCAACACCGATTGCACGGGCTGCACGATCTGCGCGCAGCAGTGTCCAGTGGAAGCGATTCCGATGACACCGTACGCGCGACACGTCATTGATGATGCGAAATGCACGCGGTGCGACACGTGTCGGCTGGTGTGTCCGCACAACGCCGTGGAGTTGAAATGAGCGACAAGTTCACCATCACGGTTGACGGCCGTCCGGTTGAAGTTCAGCCAGGTGAGAGCGTGCTGACCGCTGCGCAAAAACTGGCGATTGATATTCCCACGCTTTGCTACCTCGAAAAGTGCGGCCCGCTGAACACCTGCCAGGTTTGCCTTGTTAAGTACAACGGCAGGCTCGTGCCGTCGTGCGGGACCAAGGTCGCACCGGGAATGGTGGTCGAAAGCGAGACGGAGGAGGTGCATGAGGCTCGGC
>JANOHH010000919.1:0-6607 GCA_031406395.1 Verrucomicrobiota bacterium
CCATTTTTCCGACGGCCGGGTCCATCACCAACACCGCAATGCCCAGCGCGCCCCAGCGAGCAGTTTGAACTGGTGATGCTCTCGAACCTTGATCGCAAGCTGCTGCGCGACCTGAACCGGATGAAGGGTCAGGTGGTCGCGGTCGCTCTCGTCATGGCCTGCGGGCTGGCGATGCTCGTCATGGCACGCAGCCTGATCTTTTCGCTGGAAAGCACGCGGCAGGAATATTACGAGGCGCATCGCTTCGCCGAAGTGTTTGCGCATTTGAAACGGGCCCCGAACGCCCTGGCGGCACAACTGGCGGAGGTGCCCGGCGTGGCCACAGCGCAGGCCGGTATCGCCGTGCAGGTCACGCTTGATCTGGCGGGCCTCGACGAACCGGCCAGCGGCCAGGTGCGTTCGTTGCCGGATTTTGGCCCGCCAGAATTAAACCGTCTCTTCCTGCGCACGGGAAGCTGGCTCGCGCCGGGCAGCCGCGGCGAAGTGCTCGTGAGCGAAGCGTTTGCGGAAGCCAACCAGCTCCATCCCGGCGACCCGCTCGCGCTGCTGCTCAACGGTCGGCGAAAGGACTTTCGAATCGCAGGGATCGTCCTGTCGCCGGAAATTATTTTTGAAGCACGACCCGGCGCGTCGCTGCCGGACAATCGCACCTACGGGACCTTCTGGATGCCGTACAAGGAAATCGCGACGGCGTTCGATCTCTATGGCGCGTTCAACTACCTCACCCTCACCCTCGCCCCCGGTGCCCAAGTGCATTCGGTCATCGCGGAACTGGACCGATTGCTCGAACCCTACGGCGGACGCGGGGCCTATGGCCGGGCGGATCACCCTTCGCACATCCGGGTCTCGGACGAGATTCGCATCCTGCAAACACTCTCGATCGGTTTCCCGATCGTATTCCTCAGCGTCGCAGCGTTCATGACCAACGCGGTGCTGTCGCGGCTGCTGACCTTGCAGCGCGAGCAGATCGCCATCCTCAAAGCGTTTGGTTTTGGGAACCGGCAGATTGTCCTGCACTACCTGAAGTTTGCGTTCGTGATGGTGGTCGGCGGAGCCGCGATTGGCACCCTGGGCGGCGTGGCTTTGGGCCATCAGCTCGTAAAAATGTACCACCTCTTCTTTCGCTTTCCGGACTTGTATTTCCGGTTTGATCGCTCGGCGATGGCACTGGCGCTCGGAGTCGGGGTGGGCGCGGCGCTGCTCGGGGTCTTCAGTGCGGTGCGCCGTGCGGCGAAGCTGCCGCCGGCGGAAGCGATGCGGCCCGAGCCGCCGGCGAACTTCCGTCCGGCGCTCGTCGAGCGCACCGGCATCGGTCACCTGTTCTCGCATTCGTTCCGAATCGCCGTGCGGAATCTCGAACGCCGCCCGATGCAGGCGCTGTTCACCGTGGCCGGGCTGGCCTTGGCGACCGGAATTTTGATCGTGCCGAATTGCTTTCGCGACAGCGTGGGCGAATTGCTCGGATTTCAGTGGGACGTGGTGCAACGGCAGGACATGAACCTCGGCCTCGTCGAGCCAGCCAGCCTGCAGGTGCGGGATCTCCTGCGGCAACTGCCGGGCGTGATCGCGGTCGAACCGTTTCGCGGCGCGGCGGCCCGGATCCGTTTCGGACATCGCAGCCGCCAGATCGGCATTCAAGGAATGCCCGCGGATACTCAACACAGCCGGGTCGTGGATGCGAATTATCGCGAAATCGTGCTGCCGCCGGAGGGACTCGTGGTTTCCGCCAAGCTCGCCGAGGTGCTGGATGCAAAGGTCGGTGACGAACTCACCGTGGAATTTCTCGAAGGCCGCCGGCCCTTGCGGGTGGTGCCGTTGGTGGGGGTTTCGGAAGACCTCACCGGCATCGCGGCGCACATGGAGCTGCGGGCTTTGAACCGTCTGCTGGGCGATGGTGACGTGATGAACGGCGCGAGCCTGACGATTGACATGGCGCACCGCCGTGAGTTTTTGCACGCGCTGAAACAGATCCCGCGCGTAAGCTGGGTCGGCATCAAGGAATCGCTGCGCGAAAATTTCCGGCAAACCACGGCGGCAAGCATCAATCTCATCCAGAGCATCTATCTGATGTTTGCCATCGTCGTCGCGTTTGGAGTGGTGTATAATAACGCCCGCATCTCGCTGGCCGAGCGGGCGCGGGAACTGGCGACTTTGCGAGTGATCGGATTTTCCGAGCGTGAAGTCGGGGCGGTATTGATCACGGAGCTGACGATCCTGGCGCTGATCGCCCTGCCGCTGGGACTGCTGCTGGGCACCGGTTTCGCCAAGGGCATCGTGAGCGCCGTGAACACAGAGACCGTCCGGCTTCCGGTGATTTTCACGATGCACAATTACGCCTTCGCCACGCTGATCGTGACGGTGGCCTCGACGATCTCGGCGCTGCTGGTTTTACGGCGATTGAAACAACTGAATCTTGTGAGTGCCTTGAAAGCACCTGAGTAAGCGGGTGAAGTTTTTTGCATGACCTCGAATCCAACACCATCACCGCGCGCGACGACACCAGCGCGGCGCAACCATCAAAACCGTCCCAAGCGCTGGCTGCCGTGGCTCGGAGCGGTGCTTTTGGTGGCCCTGATCGTCATTGGCTTTATTCCCCGGCCCATCCCCGTGGAGACCACGCGCGTCACCCAAGGCAAACTGCGGGCCACGGTGAACGAGGAAGGCAAAACGCGCATTCAGCAACGCTACGTCGTGTCCGCGCCCGTGACCGGACATCTGCGGCGCATTCCCTTCAAGGCCGGCGCGGACGTCATCGCGGGCAAAACGGTGGTGGCGGTGATTGATCCCGTTTCCCCAGCGATGCTGGACGCCCGCAACCGCGCGCTGGCCGAAGCGCGTCGCGCCACGGCGGCCGCAAATCTCGACAAAGCCAAAGAGGCGCAACGCTACGCAGCGACAGAGCTGCGGCGCATCGAAAAACTGCTGGCTGAGAAATCAGCCTCCCAGCAGGAGTTGGAGAACGCGCAATGGCGCGAGACTTCCGCCGCCAAGGATTGCACCTCCGCCGAGAGTGCGCTGCGTGAGGTGGACACGGAGTTAAAAGAGTTCACTGTGAGCGGTGGCGCCACAACCAATGTCATTCGCGCGCCAGTCGAAGTCACCTCTCCGACCAGCGGGCGAGTGTTGCATGTGTTCGAAGAAAGCACGCGGGTAGTCCCCGCCGGAACGCCGTTGGTGACGATCGGGGATCCGGCCGACCTCGAGGCAATCATCGAAGTGCTGTCACGCGATGGGGCCGCGATTGCACCAGGTGCGAAAGTGGAACTGGAACAGTGGGGCGGTGGTGAAGCCCTGGCGGCGCGAGTGCGATTGGTCGAGCCCGCGGCGTTTCTTAAAGTCTCGGCGCTGGGCGTCGAGGAACAACGCGTGAATGTGGTGGTGGATTTCGTCACACCCTATGAGCAGCGACGCAATCTGGGCGACAACTTTCGGGTGGAGGCGCGCATCGTGGTATGGGAAGCCGATCAGACGCTCAAAGTCCCGGCGGGCGCGTTGTTCCGGCGCGGCCAAAACTGGGCGGCATTCGTGCTGCTCAATGGCCGCGCGGAGTTCCGGCGCGTGGTGGTGGGCCGGAGCAGCGGAATCGAAATGCAAATCCTCGAAGGTTTGAAGGAGGGCGAGGAAGTAATCCTATATCCCGGCGACCGCGTCAAAGTCGGGCAGCGGGTGAAGCCGATCCAAATTGCGCAGTAATCCGAAAGGAGAGCTTCCTTGGTCGCGGTTGACCAACGCGTTTTCGGGCGCGGCGGTGATATTGTGCGAGACCGAGAATCGTCCGAGTTGCAAAACATAACGGAAAACCAAATGCTCCAGCCTATGAGACTCACAACCGTCCACCTCCCCCTCATGGTCGCAACTTTCATTGCGGCTGCTTCGGCGCTCCGGGCGGATATTCCTGCGTGGACGGCCCAGACCACCGGCGCGCCCGGCCTTGCCTCGGACTTTTCGCTTGGATACCGCTTTATCGTCACCAACGCCATTCAGTTGACGCATCTGGGACGTGTGGATTACGACGGTGGCGGCCTGGCCGCGCCGGCGCTGGCGCGACTGTATAACTGGGACACCGGGGCGGCGTTGGCAGACGTCACGGTCCCGGCAGGCATGGCGGGCCGCGAGACGAACGGCGCACTGGCGGTTCAGTACGCCGTGCTCGCTAATGCGATCATCCTGAATCCGGGCAGCAACTACCTGGTTGCCGTCGAGGCGGCAGCTGGGGATTTTGGGTTGGATGTTGCCGTGACGATGGCAGACGCGGTGCAGTGGGTTGAGGGTCGAGCCACGCCCGTCGGTTCACCTGCGATGCCGGCAACAGCCAGCGTGGCCTCCTTCGCGATCGACAATTCCACGAATGCCAAGTGCTACCTGGGGCCATCGTTCAAGTATGTGCTGCCTCCGACGGGCACGCTCACGCTTACTCTGCCTAAAACGCGCCAAGTGGTTCAGCGTGACGGCAGCAATCACGCGAGTATCCGTTTGCAAGGTAATTGGTCTGGTCCGGCGGCGCGCTTGGAGGCGCGCGCGATCGTCATGCCCGGCACCACCAACAACGGCCTGTCCAGCGATTGGGTCGTGGTAGTCAACGCCCTGACCAACGGGCCGTTTGCCGGCAGTCTGCCTGGGGTGACAGCGGGCGGCTGGTATCGGGTCGAGGTTCGCGCGGTGGATGCGGAGGCGAACGTGGTGGCTTCCTTCGGAGTCGATCGCGTGGGGGTTGGCGATTTGTTCGTCACGACCGGCCAATCCAACGCTGCCTGCTTCGGCAGTCCCACGCAGCAACCGACAGACAACCGCGTCAGCGCCTACACGCTTTCCTCGGCTGCGTGGCGGCTGGCAGCCGACCCGCAGCCGGATATTTCGGGCGGTATGGGCACGGGGGGCTCGGCCTGGCCGAAGCTCGGCAGCCTGCTGGTACAGTCGAACCAAGTGCCCATCGGCTTCATTGGTCTGGCCTACGGGGGCACCACTGTGGCTCAATGGGCGCCTGGGACTGCGCTTTACCAGAATCTGACCAACACCTTGGTGCGTTTCGGCAGCAATGGCGTGAGGGCCGTGCTCTGGCATCAGGGTGAATCGGACTCGCTCGAGCCCACTTCCGCGACCGTCTATTTTCAAGTGCTCAGTAACATCGTGGTCCGCTCGCGCGCAGCCGCGGGTTGGTCGGTGCCGTGGGGGATCGCCGAGGTTTCGTTCCATCCCTCCGCCACTCGCGCCCAAGAGGAACCCGTGGCGGCCGGGCAGCGGTCTTGCAACTACACTATGACGAATTGCTTTCGAGGCCCGCGCACCGATGATTTCAACCTCGAGGGCAAACTTTCTGACACAGTACACTTTAATACCATCGGGTTGACAGATCATGCTCAGCAGTGGGCGAATGCATTGGGTGGCATCGAAAACCTGACCCCGAAGAATGGGAACTTCGAAGCCAACACCGCTTTGGCTGATGGCGTCACCGCCACTTCGACCCGAATCATCGGCTGGAATCGCTTGAACAGTTCGGGCACCGGGCTGGCCGCCGGCGGCAACGGTTACTTCAACCCAAACAACAACACCTACCCGGATGGCATCGACACTGTCAATGGCGGGGTGTTGCCCAACATGAATGGCCGCCACGTCGGCACCCTGGCGGCCAGCGCGACCAACAACGCTTTCCTCCAGACCTTGAGCGCGCAGCTCCAGCCGAGCACCATCTACACTTTGGACGTGGCTTTGGGGGTGCGCACCAACGTCGCGGTGTTCGGCGGCTACCAACTGGATATCCTGGCCAACAGCGTGCCGCTGGGCCCTGGCACGAGCGGCGACCTCGTCACCCTGAACGCGTTGGCCGGCGGCAGCGCCACCGGGGCTTTCACGGTTGTCTCCTGCGTTTATACCAGCGCCTTTGTGGTCGCGACGAATCTGCAACTCGCCATCCGGATCACGAAGCCCGGAGGCTCCGGGACTTATCTCGACTTTGACAATGTCCGAGTGACCAGCCGTTTGACGCCGTACGGGCAGTGGCAAAAGCTTCATTGGGGCAACCTGACCGACCCGGCATCGCTCCCGGAAGCCGACCCGGATGCGGACGGCCTGCCGAACCTGATCGAAAGCAAACTGGCGGGTATGGATCCACTCGTGCGCAATGCCATGCCGCTGCCCGTTGCCATACAACTTGGTGGCGAGGACTATCTCCAACTCCGGTTGGAGAAGAATCCGGCTATCACATTCGGCAGCATCGGCCTGCTCATGTCTTATGATCTGGTGGACTGGTTCAATTCCACCAACACTGCCAATGGCGACGTGATCGTTCTGAACGACGCCAGCGAATTCACCGTACAACTCCGCTGGCAGGCTGTCTCCACTGCCTTTTTCCGCATCTGGGCTCAACCTTGAAGCAGCTCTTTCGTATCCGATGACTGCAGCAGTTCAGAACTAGGCCTCATCAAATCTGCTTGGTTAGCATCCGGTGACCATTACCGTCGCACCGTCCAACGTTCGCCCCTTCGGAGCTGGAAATGTTTGACCGAAAATTCCTGAAAACACACAATTGACTCCGTAATCCTTTGGCAGCATAGTCCCCGCAAGATGATCAACCTCAACTTGAACACACTGTTGGTGGACCGTTTGAAAC
>JANOHH010000980.1:0-2387 GCA_031406395.1 Verrucomicrobiota bacterium
TGACACCGTGGCGCAGCACCGGCCCGAAGGGTGCGGGTTTCCCGAATTGCGGGCGTAGTTCCTTGTGACAACACGGCGCCACGACGATGAGTTTCGCACACAGTTCGATGCCGCGAAGGATGGCGGCGTCGGTCGCGGTGTTGCATGCGTGCAAAGCGATGAGCGCATCAACGCGGGGCAACTGGGCCGATTCAATCGATTCGGAGACGAACTCTAATCCCTCCGCGCCGATCTGCTGCGCGAGTTTGTTGGTCGTTGCGACGAGATCCGCCCGCGTTTCGACACCGATGATGCGCACGGGTTGTTTCCACACGCGGTGGAATAGATGCCAGATGCCGAACGTGAGATAGCCCTTGCCGCAACCCATGTCCGCCAGATGGAGCGCCGCACTCCGAACCGGTTCGCCAGCTTTCCCAGGTCGTGCCGGGTCGGCGACCGGCGTTCCCGTCCACCCGCACTCTTTGGCCAGGTGCGAAAGGATTTCCAGGTAATGATTGATCTGCCGGTGTTTGTCCGCCATCGACACGCGGACTTTGCCGGCCACGTCGAGCACGTCCAAGCCTTGCAACCAATCGCGCGCCGACGCATCGAGAATCCCCGTATGCCGTTGGTCGTGCTCGCGCGACGGTGGTTTCTTTGCGGAAGGCTGGTGATCGATGAGCCGGGCCTCGCCGGCGGCGTTGGAGATGAACTGCCAGTCGCGCGCCGTTGTGCAAAGCAACGCGCTGTGAAACTGACGATCGAGCTGTTCGCGCAACCACCCGGCCCCATCGGTCAGCGGCATATTCTTCGTCACATCGCGCGTGGGGTGGCGGAGGGTGAGCGAAAGATGAGGCACGCCTTTCAACATGATGAAGCGACCCAGAATTTTCTGGGGCGTGTCGCCCAATGCCATCGGTGCGGACAGGACAAGCCGGGCGAAAGTGCCCTGCTTGAGGCTTTCGGCCAGCTTCGTGCAGATTTGTTCGGCGGGACTGGGTTTGTTCACGGGCTCCGGTAGCATTTAGTTGAGTGAAAACACCACGCGTGCCCCACCTTTGCCGGCTTCCCCGGGCTTGGGCACAACGGGAAACAGCCGATCGGCGGCGACGTTGCCCGCTCCAATCAAATATTGCTGCACCAACTCGGTGCGGCGCTGCAGCAGGGCGTGAACATCCTCCGGGGTGACGGGAACGGTGGTCAGCAGCCGGCGCTCGAGTTCGTCGCGGACCAGCTCGCGCTCGGTCTTCGGTTTGGCCGGCCCGGTTGCTCCAGAGGCAGCGGTGGCTTTCCTCGTCTGTTGATCCAGCTCCGACAATGACAGGCCGCGCTGGGCCAGCGTGGCGGCACCTTTCTTCGGCTCGCTGCGCGAGTCCGCGCCCGTTTCCGGCAACGTCCCAACTCCAGCAGCGTTCGTGGCGGCAGCAGCGACCAGCGCTTCCCGCACGGCCAACTCCGGAGTGGTATTGAAGGCTGCCTTGTAGGCTTTGCGCAACAACCCGTCATATTCGTCATCTTCCAGCTTTAATGCCTCTTTCGCTGGTGCGGGTTTGCCGCGCGCGACGATTTCCTGGATGCGTAGGACTTTCATTTTGTCCATGACCTTTTGTCGGCCGAGCGCAGCGACATCGTTGGTTGCATCAAAGGTGGCGCCAATTTCAAGATTCAGTGCCGGCCGCTCAAAGAGCGCCTTGGTGAGCTTGGCCAGCTTGTTGGTCTGACCGTCGTTGATCAGGGCCAGCCCGGGATCAAAATCCACGTATTGCAATTCCTCCCCGCCGCCGGCGAGCGCTCCCAGCAGGGCGAACGGCGACGTGGCCGCCTTGATCAGGATGTTGATGACCGCCTTCCACACCAGGCCTCCGATCCGAAAGCTCGGATCGTCCAAACTGCCACCCACCGGCAAGTCGAGGTCAATGAGCCAGTGGCGATCCTTGAGCAGCGCCACGCCCAACTTGACCGGCAGTTTGGTGGCATTGGTGCTCTGATTGCGGGCGCCGAAGGTAAGTTGATCAATGCCCACCATGTTCTCGGCTTTCACCCTGCGATTCTCGATCAGGTAGTGCACCGCAAAGGTGAGCTTGCCTTTGTTGAGCGGATAACCCGCAAATTTTTCCGCGTAAGGGGTCAACGGTGTGAGATCGGTGTTTGTGAAGTTGATTTTCAAATCGACAAACGGATTGGTGAGATCGGGCGTGAGTGTGCCGGTGACGGTGAACGGCGCGAGCGCACTCACCTTGCCGTGCAGGTCGATCGTCGCGCGCGTCAACCCGGGAAACGTGATGTCCCGGATGCTGCCGTTGAACTCCTCGATTCCGGTGCTGAAGGGCGAGGCCAGCGATTGATCCGCCGCGCCAAAGGAACCGCGCTCAAAGACCAGCGCTCCCAGTTTGAGGGGAAACAACAGC
>JANOHH010000986.1:0-8852 GCA_031406395.1 Verrucomicrobiota bacterium
TTTACGCACCTGGAGGCGCTGACGACCTATCTCTATTTCGAGACTTGGGAGCGGCTGATGGATTTCATGCTGCGGGGCCTGGAAATCGGCCCCTACGCCGTTGGAAAAAGTTAAACCGGACTGACCGGAAGCAAACACGCCCGCAACGCGTGCGGCCGTGCATTGCCCGGGTTTGATTTCGCCGCCGCGACAGGGGCTCCCGCCGCCATGCTTTCCAGTCTGCTCCCGTTTCCTCCTGCTCCCACCCCACGCCGCTTCCCAATAAAATTACAATTGCTGTTGAGGCCCAAGGTCGCTGCGCCAGCAACCAAAAGGATGGCTGGCGCAACGCCGCATGGTGAGAACCGTTTGCGCGGCGGGGCTGGCTACGACCCCAGTGTCGACCGCCTGAGTGCCACGATCACTTGCCCAGCAAATGCTCGATCACCATCTGGTCGAGCGCCGCGTAGTCCCGGTCTGCGATAAGTTGTTTCGCGGTTACCTCGTCGTACGTGCGGGCTTTTTGCACCAGCCGCAAGAAGGTGCGCCGGCTGTTGTCCAGATGTGCCATCCAATGATCAACTTTTGTCGTGCGGAACGGATGCACATCAAAGCAGACGTACTCGCCATTCTTGCCGTAGCCATTGCGTTCGAGGGCGCGCACCTGGTTGAAGGCGACGCGCAGATTCGCGCTGCCGAAGGGTTTGTCCTGATCGAACTTCAGCCCGTTCTGGTCGTTGAGGTGCAGGGACCACAACTTGCCGAAGGCCATCGCGAAATCAATTTCGTCCGCCGGATCGATCCCGGCCAGGATCGCGTGCGCGCTTTCAATCAGGCAGCCGACGCGTTTCGGGTCGAGGGTGAGTTGGGCAATGGCGAGGGCGTGCCCGGTGGTCGGCACGTAGGCGTGATCCATTGGCTCGTTGGGTTTGGGCTCAATGGAGATGCGAATCTTCTTGTCATGTGCCAGCATCCGGTCGAGCGCCTCGACGAGATAGTCCACGCAGCGCCGGGCATTTTTGGATTCGCGGATGTAGGTGCCTTCGCGCGCCAGCCAGAGTACGATCAGGTCGGTGCCGAGGTGATTCGCCACATCAATGCACCGGAGCGAGCGCTCGATGGCGTACTTGCGGCATTTCGGGTCGTTGCTGGTGTAACCGCCGTCAATCGTGCGCGGGTCGAACCAAAGCCGCGGCGCCACCATCTCGGCGGCCACGCCCGCGTCCGCGAGCTTCTTCTTCAATTCGCGTGACTCCTTGCGGACCTGCGCGTCGGACTTGCTGTCAATGTCCGGCACGGCGTCGTCGTCGTGAAACATCATCGCGTCGTAGCCGTGCTTCTTGAGTTGCGCCAGCTTCCAATCGAAGGTCTGGGCGGGACACGTGGTCGAACCGTACGGGTCCTGGCCTTCGCTGATGTTCCAGGGACCGAAGCAGAATTTGTATTTGTGAGGTTTTGCCATAGTGACCCGAGCGTAGCCGGGTGGGGTGGGAATTCAAGATGGAAAAAATCCTCAGGACGGGCTGCAGCGCAGTTGCCAGACTGCTTCCTTGCAGCCCCGGATTGCCTGAGCTGATTGGTCAGCGGCGCGGGGACCATGCTCGCCTTTCGCTCTCCAGCCAGCCCACCGCCGCACCCAGCCGCCAAAGGTCACGGAGTCTCCACGGCGCGGAAGAATCTCACCGGCGGATTCGTCGCTTCCAAGGCATCGACCCGCAGGTAACCATTGATCAGCACGAGCGGGTTGGGAAGCTGGCTCCAACTCGTGAACGGCAAGGCGACGTTGGTCGTGGCGTAAACCCGGATGCGCGCCGCCCGCTCGGGCGGGAGCGGGCAGTTGTCGGAACTGCCGATGAAAAGCGGCAGCAAGCCGGCCACCGGTGCGCCGGGAGGCAGGAAGCGAAGCTGCGACCCGAGCGAAGCGCTAGCGCTGAATGCAAGGCCGTAAGGGTTGGACACCACGACGCTGTAGTTGCCGACATTCGCCGGTTGCACTTCCAGAGTGAGCGTGTTGTTGGTCTGCCCAACGAGGTTGTTCCCGTCCCATCGCCACTGGTAGCTCAAGGGTTCGCTGCCCACCGCCGCGACTTTGAAGGTCACGAACGAACCCACCGCGCCGACCTGGTTGACGGGATTCGTGACGATGGTGGGAAGGGCTCTGCCAGCCCCGGCCCACAGTAGGGCGTTGGCCATGAGCCGCGCGCCATCCGTGCTCGCGATCCAAAAACCACTCGCGGCATCGCTGGATGGTGGGAAGAAATTCAACCCGACCGTCCGACCCGTCGTCGGCGTCTTCGTGCCCACCAGCGGTTGGCTGTTGCTCCAACGTCCGGCCAGCGTGGCGCCCGCCGCCAGGCCAATCGGGCTGTTGTGATAGCTCGCGGTGCCGCCGTCGAAAGAGCCGACGTTGCTGAAGATTGGGTGAAGCGGCAGGTCTTTGATCAGAGTCAGATGGCTGCCTGACGACTGGCCCGCGGTCGTGAACGGCAGGTAACCACCGCTGACCAGCCGTCCCTGGATGGAAATCCCGCCGGAATTGTAAAATGCAAAGGTGCCCACCACTACTCCACCGCCCTGGTCAACGAAATCGGCCAATACGTTCCCCATACTGACATTGTTGTTGAAGCCGACTCCGTCGGAGTAAACCAGCACCGCGGAGTACCGCTGAAGATCGGTCAGCGTGGGGACCGGGTTGGCGCCATCCACCCGGAAGAGGTCAACTTGAGAAAATGATCCCGCTCCAAGGATCTTGTTTCTTACGTCGGTGTTCCAGGCGTCATTGCTTTCGGCTGCGAAGATGGCGACGCGCTCCCTATCGCTGCAAACATCGTAGCCGCGCCACTGTCCACCGGCGGCATCCACTACGAATACCTTGCCGTTGCAGTAGCTGAAGCTGAAGGCCGAGTCGAAACTGGTGCCAGCACCCGTCAGCGTGGACTGCAGGACCCGGTTGCCGGCAGGGTCCCAGATCGAAAGAATTCCACTCCCATTATACGTGAGCCAAAAGCCGCCGGTGGCGGCGATGCCGCGATTCTGCGGAGAGAAATTTTCCCCGCCCACGGTGCCGAAACCCAGCAGATTGACGTTCCCGAGATAAGTTCCGTTGGTGCTCCAGCGGGAAACCACTCCTCCGCTCATGGCGACGTACTCGGTCTCGGCGCTGTTCAACACGACTGACGATTGCGTATCAAGGCTGCCGCCAATGAGCGTGATGCCGGCGCTGACAAATGTTCCGGGCACGGTCTGGCGGTAAATCTTGGCGTCATTGAAGGCGCGGGCGAAGACGGTGCCGGTCCGGTCGGTGAAGATAGATCGGAAATCTAGCCCGGGAGAGAAGGTGGCCAGAACTCCGCCGGCGGAGTTGTAGCGGGCAAGGCGTACCCCGCTCGTGCCGCCACCCGAGCAACTCCAGTAGTTCGTCCCGTCAAACGCCATGGTCATGGTTGTGGGCGCGAGGGCGTCCGTGAAAGTAATGCCCAAAAAGTAATTCGTCCTGAACGAGCAGTCATCGCTGATGATCAGCGGCGTTGTCGGCACAACAATCGCTACGTTGGTGGCGGTGCTGGCGCCGCAACCCGAGACGTTGAAGACGGTCAAGCCCAAGCTGACGACACCTGATGGGCCCGCAGTGTACGTGATCGTCGGTTGATTCGCCGGAGTGGTGATGGTGCCGTTACCGATGGTCCAGGAGTACGCAGCGTAACCCGTTGGGCCGCTGGCCTGGTTGCCGGAGGAATTAGGGCAGACGTTGGCCGGTATGGCGGCGATCGTCGGCGCCGGCACGGTATCCAGGAGGGTGACGGTGGGATCGTTGGGCGCGGCGGTGTCCGGATCGTCGGTGAGCACGCTGCTGAAGTTGCTGCCGGAAACGGTCCCTTGGTTGGCAAGCTGACAAACTCCGCCCGGCAAAGGGTTGTTGATGGCGACCAGGAAAGTGAGGGTGATGGACTTCCCCGCCGGGAGGGTTCCGATGGCAACCGGAGTGAATACGAACTGGGTCCGTTGGATGGTGCCGGGGACGGCCCCCGTGGCCTGGCCGGGGGCCGGCAACCGGCGTTCACCGACGGTCAGGAAACCATGCATCAAGTTGTCCCGCGATCCGGCTTCGTAAGCATCGGCCAGACCTGCGGCGTGGCCCATCTCATGGAGCACGGTCGTGAGCAGGTCAATGCGCCCGGCGGGGGCGCGGTGGGGCGCGGTGTCGGCGGAGGTCTTGGAAACCGGCCCGGCAAACTCTTCGTCATCCATCGGCGTCGGATCGATGAACCATCCGTAGCCGGTGGCGCGGCGGTCGAGCTGTACGACGCGGCCGGACGAAGCCCCGAGATACCAGCCGGCGAGATCGGTGACCTCGAAGCGGAGCGAATCCATGACGGCCAGTTGTTCGCTGGTAAGTCCAGTGCCAGCCCAGCGCTGGCGGGCGGCGGCAAGGATGGGCTGGAGGTTTGCGGCGGTGAGGTGGAAATCGTCCGCGATCAGCAAGGGCGTCGATTCGGGAGTCTTAATCTTGCTCGCAATCTTAATCTTGCTTTCCGCCGCAACAGGCTGGCTTGAATCAAGCACCCGAGCAGGATCAGGATCAAGGACCGAGGGCGCGGCCAGCAGCGGCAACACGCATGCAGCTCCACCCGCGTAAGTCGTAGCTACGGTCGAGCCGACGGTGGTGCCCGCGTTCTTGCCTTGCAGAAACGCGATCACGGCCGCCGTCGAATTGAACGGGCCGGCAAAGCCGGGGAGGCGGAAGGTCGAAGTGTCGCGCTGGCGGACGTTGAGGCCGAAGAGGCCCGCGCCGCCGGTCGTGGAAACGTTGTTCGCCAGCTCGGCGCAGAGCGCCGAGGTGATGCGGGACTGGACGACGATGCCGTGGCTGCCGAGCGCGCCAACGCTGACCACGTTTCCGGTCACGGTCAGGTTGGCGTTCAGATTGCCCGAACCCGTCTCGCCCGCCTGAACAAAAATGCCGCTGAACTGAGCGTTGGCGGCGTTGATGGAGTTGTTCGCGACCTGGAGTGTATTCAACCCCACGCCCGCGAACAGCGCGGTGACGAGGTGGTTGTCAATGCCGCCACCGTTGATGGTGTTGTTGCGAATCTTGCCGGAGTAAATCGCCGATGGGGTGACCGTCGTCGCATTGACGGCAGCGATCGCGGCGCCCGCCGCGCCGGTGGCCAGGTTGTTGAAGAACCGGTTGCCATTGAGATCAAAGACGAGGTCGGCATCGTTGGCGTTGGCCAGCACCACGCCTTCGTTGTTGTTGGTGAAGCCGCAATTGTTGACGGTCACGCTGAGAACGGACTGCCCGAGCGCGGCCGCTTGCAGGCCCTGTGTGAAGTTGTTCGAGAAGTTGCAACTGTTGAAGTTGACCGTCGCGCTGCCGTTGCCGCGAACCTCGACCAGGAAACCATCCGCGCCGAGCGGCCGGGTGCGGGTGTCCTGGGAGACGACGTTTGTGATGTCGAGTTGAGTGAGCGTGCCGCCGTTGTTGAAGAGGGCGACGTTCATTTCGCCCGAGGCGCGGATGAGCGTGTTGGCGATGCGGGTCGGATTCGATCCCGCGGGAGCGGTGCCTGTGAGACCGTTCACCCCGGATACCGGATCGCCGATGCGGATGCCGCCTTCGTCCACCGCGTCGCCGTTGCTGTCCAGGCGGCACCAATCCACCACCAGGCCATTGAGGTTCTGGCCGAAGAGGCCGCTGGCCTGACAGTTGTTGAGGTTCATCCGCGCGAGGGAAACGTTGGCGGCGCCCTCGAGTTGAATGCCGTTGCCAATCGTGTTCTGAATCGTGCCGCCGCTGCCGTTCTGCGCGAGGGCGCCATCGCCGCTCACGGCAAAACTTCCGCCGCAATTGACGAGGCGGATGCCATTCGCGCCGCCGGAAGCGGAGACGCTGCCCAAGGCGACCGAGAGCGTGCCGTTGGCGAGATTCACGGCGCCGCCCGCAATATTGGTGACGGCCACTTCGGTCACGGCAAGCGTTCCGACGTTGGCCCCCAACAGGGGAGTGCCACCTGTGGCGTTGAGGTTAAGTCCGCGCACCGTGTTGCCGGAAGCGAGGCTCACGCCATTGGCGCCCGCGATGGTGGGGCGCCCGCCGCCGGTGGCCGGAAGCGCCAAGCTCCCGGGAGGGGGCGTGAGTCCGGTGATCGTGGCGAGCGACGCGGTCGCGCCCTGGCCGATGAGTTTTTGATTGTTCAACAGCGTGAGCGGGCCGGTGTAACTGCCGGAATAGAGGAAGATGTTGTCGCCCGCGGCGGGGTTGGTGCCGGCGCCGTTATTGATGGAAGCGAGCGCATTGAGGGAGTTGAACGGGCTGGTGAGGCGTCCGTCGCCCACGGGGCCGCTGTTGGTCACAAACCAGATCATGCCGGTGACGCTCACGCTGACGGTACCGGCGTCGGTGAAGCCTTCGCCGTCGTTGAGCGTGTAGGTGAACGTATCCGTGCCCTCAAAACCGCGGGGCGGATTGTAGGTGAACGACCCATTGGCGCTGAGCGTCACGTTGCCGCCGTTGGCGCTGGCGCCGGTGAACGGGGTTACGGTCAGCGTCGGACCGATGCCATCCGGGTCGGCGTCATTGGCCAGCACCCCGGGCGCGGGAATGGTGATCTGGACGTTGCCAATGGCGGAGTAACTGTCGTTGAGGGCGAGCGGCGTCGTCATCACCGAGCCGGGGAGGAGCGTTGTGTTGGTGTCGAGCAGGTCGCTGAACAAGACCCCGAGGGCGTCGGTGGTGCCGAGGTTGGTAAGGATGACCATGTACTTGAGGGTGTCGCCGGGATCGGGTTTGAAGTTGCTGTTGTTGTCCACCGCCAGCTGGTCGGTCTTGGTGGCGGTGATCGCGGGCGCGGTCTGGCCGCGGTTCGGCGCCAGGACGAGAGCAAGGCAGATGATCGCGAGCCCGGTGTGCTTCAAAACGGCGCCGGCGACAAGGGATCGAGCCAGTGTCCACCCGCGACCACAGTCAACTTTCGCAGGCCATGGGGGGGCGTCATCCGGTTTGGTCGAAAAAGTTGTCATTGGTTTTGCGAGGGAATGGATTGTGGGGTGAATTGCGAACCGGTGGGCATCCATTGCAAGAGATGATAAACGCCGTTGGTCGCGATTCGCCGGAAGCCGAGTCGTTCGTATAGTTGGAGGGCCGGATTGAAAATCTCCACGTGGATTGTCACATGCCGGTTTGACTGCGCGCCTTCGTCGAGGATTGCCTTCAGCAATCGGGTGCCAAGGCCCCGCCGGCGGTAGGCTGGCAGCAGCGCGAGGTCCATGATGCGAATCTCAATCTCCCGGCGATGGACATACAGCCGGCCGGCCGGCTGCCTGTCGGCCAGGATGATTTGGAATTCCGCGCCGGGATACTCCGACTCGTAATAACGCCGCTGGGCTTGGAACTGCATTTCCAGGAAGCTGTGCTGCTGCGATTCGCTCCACCCGACGTGGGCCAGTTCCTCCTGCCGCGTGCTGGTATAGACCTGAAAAAGAAACTCCCCATCGCTGGCGTTCACCCGCCGAAGCGCAACTGACTGTTCGTGGGTGGCAGGCGGGGGATTCATGCTCAGTCAGGCTGGCCTTGCAAACGCATTCAAGTTCGCGGTGGGAACACGCCCTGCAGCGCGATGCAAAAGTAGCAGGTGAGATATGGCATCAGGTTGTTGTGGGGGGCACCGCCCCCCGCAGGTGGCACGGAGGCGGACGCCAGCGCCACCGGGCTGGCCGGCACCGGGCCGTAAAGCGCACCGCCAGTGGAGCGGGCCATCGCCTCGCCCACGGCCTTGCGGTTTTCGCCGATTTCGTTTGAAGCCAGGAGCGCGTGTGAATGCGCGGGCATTTGGGATTCAAGGAGCGTCACCGTATCCGATCCGCCGGTTTCGCCCAGGTCGTGCAGCGACAGGCCCGGGCCCTGGCCCGGATGCATCGGGGCGCGGCCCTGCAAATTCGGGAGCGCGAAATTGGATTGGCCGTTGCCACCGTAGGTCGTGCCCAGCAGCGAGAAAAGCGCCGTGTTCTGCGACAGCGGCAGGAGTTGTCCGTCGCACCACGCCCAGCCTCGGGGCACGAAGTTAAACGGGAAGATGCGGATTTCAGCTACGAATGGGTCAGCCATGAGGAGTGCCTTTCGTCAAGTCGGGGACGGAAAAATCCCGAAGAGCGAGATGATGAAGTTGATGCAGAGATACGGTTGCAGGTTGGTGTGCGGCTGGTTGCCGCCGGTGTTCAGCACGGACTGCGGCACCAGCGGAACGGCCGGAGCTCCAGCGAAATAGGGCGTCGTGGAAACGGTTTCCGCCAGCACATGGTTGCCGGGATTCGGGGAATTGGCGACGTCGCCCGACGCCAGGAACCCATGCGGATGGGCCGGGATCTGGGGGACGGTCAGCATGACCTCTTCCGCCCCGCCGGTTTGAGCCAGGACGAAGCCGCTGCCAAAATGAATCGGCAGGCGGCCGCGCAGGTCCGGCAGCGCGAAGGTGCTCTGGCCATCGCCGCCGTAGGTGTTGCCGATCAACTGGAAAAGCGTTTCGTTTTCCGAGATTAGCAGCAACTGTCCTGCGCAAAACATCCACTCCGCCGGGGCGAAATTTCCGGCGAACATGCGAATCTCTCCGACGTAAGGTAGCGCCATGGTGGTCTCCTAGTTTGGGGACGGGAAAATTCCTTGCAACGCGATGCTGAAGTTGATGACCAGGTAGGGTTGCAGGTTGGGATGTGCCTGGCTGCCGCCGGCGCTGGCCAGGGTGCCGCCGATCATCGCCCCCAAGTTGGACGGCGCGTGGTAAATCTCCGCCGTTCGCTGCGAGAGCATCAGATTGTTCGCGGGCACGTTTTGCGTGCCGGCCGCCGCCGAGGCTTGCACGGTGTGGGCATGTTGCGGC
>JANOHH010001011.1:0-4780 GCA_031406395.1 Verrucomicrobiota bacterium
CGCCCAGATGGAGACATTTACTACCTCCGCCATGCTCCCAATCCCACAGCCAAACCCATCGTCCTGCTCCATTGCCCGGTGTTCTAAAACCGTTCCAGTTTTGTTCGCACACTCTTTTCCAACTTTGTTTGCTACACGACACGCGGGGCGATAAAGGTTGATCGCCGTCCGCGTTCTTGTAAAAATGCTTATATGCTTCGGCCGAGAATGAAATACACTGTCCACGACCTCTAGCAGCTCAAGGGCAAACTTTGTCTCACGCACATTCATGTTCGACACCCGCACGCGCCCCGCGCCGGAATTGAGCGCCGACGAATGCACCGGGGTCAGGTTCGTCTCCTGACGCACCCGCCAGGCTGCTTGTGGCCACGATCTGGGTTGGCCGCGTGAACCGTGCGGATTTTTCCGACGGCGGAATCGAGCGACATGCCAGCATCGCTGCGGTAATCGGTCGGCTGATGTTTGGGGCGAAACTACCGCAGCGGCCGACGCTTCCTTAAATTACTTTTTCTGCGCCTTCTTCTTCGCGGCCCAGTAGGCTTTGCTGGCGGCCTTGATGCGAGCCATACCGGCGGGGCTTATCTTCCACTTCTTGGGTGCGGGCGTGGCAGCCGGAACGGTTTTGGTGGTAAGCTTGGGGGCAGGAACGATTTTGGCACTCTTCGTCGCTCTCCGCTTAGCCCAGACTTCCTTTAGCTTGGCCGAAAGCTTGGCTTTCGCCGCCGGACTCATCTTTTGTTTCTTCGGCGAAGTCGGCGCGGGCGCGGATGTTCCCAAGATGCTGTTCAGTTCCTTTTGCAGCTTCGCCATCTGTTCTTTGAGGGTGGCGGCTTGTCTGAGTTGACTGGGTGAGAGGTCATATATATTCATATCCGGATGGTGGCAGGTGACCGACTCAAAGTCAAAACCGCACTACCAGCAACTGGCCACAGAGGTCGCGCCAACTTCGTAATTCATTTTCCATCGATGGATCGCTAACCTACTCAAAGTCAGCGATATGAAACTTGTTAAGCTCGTGTTATGACCCCATGAATACCTCGTCGAACCGTTCATGAAGACAAATCATCTCTTCGGTTTGGTAGCAGTGGTTGCGGTCACTGGGTTCGCCGCTTCGGCACAGGCGGGTTGGTCTCTGAACTTCTCCTTCGGGGCGCCGGTTCTGTTCCCAACCTCCGTCGTGGTGATCGCACCGCGTTGTTCGCCGCCTGGTGTTTACTGCCCGCAACGGGTAACGTATTGCCCGCCCTCGGTGGTTTACGCCGCTCCCCAGTGGGGGCCAAATTACGGCTTCCCCGACCATCCCTGTCAAGGTCACTACCGTGGCCGGGGCGCGTGGGCTCATTACGATCACGGTCACAGCCACGGCGGGCGCCGGTAATATCCGCGCCGTTCCATTCACCCGGAGGGCCATCAGCTTCTCCGGGCTTTTTTGTTCCAGCACAATTCTTGCCTGTATGGTTTTCCTCCGTTTGGCAGGGTAATTCGTCGTGAAACTGCTCAAATGGGTTGCTGTCAGCGTTCGCCGTCCTCCTGACGGTGCTCTTGACCGTTTGGGTCGGCACGGGTTTGTCATGCGCTGGATTGAACCTGCCCGGTGAAGCCCCGCCACGGTGCTCAAGCTCTGAGGTTTTGCTGGCTTGGCCGCCCTATCCTTCTGGGGGTTCGCCCGCTTGCGCCGCTGAAGCGATTCGTACGACTACTTCGGCGATGCGGTTCATAAAAGCACCGAAGGTCCAACGACCGATGGCCGAAACGACCGGTGGCGACAACCGTCGCGTTGAAATTCTCCCGAACCGTCCGACTGCCCAGCAGCAAGAGATTGGAGCGCAATTGGGATCTGCTTCACCTGTTTTGTTTCGGCGGCAGCGGAGTTAAGCGTAAAATATTCTTGGAGAGTTCGGTTATCCTGTAGGCTTTGGTTGTTCCATTCGCGGTGATCTTTAGGAGCGCCTTGGTGCTTGCTTCAACCTTCCATTTTCCCGGCTTAAAATGATGGTCATCGTCTGGAGACAAAAAAAGCCATTCACAATCACCGTTCCGCGCGAACTTGTAGGCCATCCGGAATCGGCTCGGAGGGAACTCCCTTGCCGTGGCCAGCCGGAATATTTGATCTTTCCCGGTCGTTTGCTCCTCCTCGCTGGAGTGAACCCAGTGTTGGCACAACCGACTGAGGTCAATCCCGAGCGCGGGTTTGTTGTTCGCTGGGCGCTCCGACTGCACGGCGGTCGGTGCTGCGCCCAGAGGTCTTACCGTCAGGCACGCCCAGAGACTCAGGAGCGTTACGGAGCAAAAAAGTGTACGTTTCATATTTTGATGGTGACCGATGCGAAATAACCAAACCCCAGCTCAGCGCCCGCCGCCGGGGACGCCCAACCACCGCAACAAGCGCGCCGAAAAGGGCGGCCAACGGGCAGATTGTTCGGTTCAAGGAGTTCGTTTTAGTGACCGCTCCCCTCAGTCCGCCAACGGCGCGGCCACCACCACATTTCCCGAGTGGCCCGCTTTGGCTCCGTTGGTGGGAATCCGGCCGCGCTGGACTGGGTTAACCGAGCTGGTGCGCTGGTCGGCATGGTCGCGAACGCCCTTCGCCAGCCCCCAGTTATCGCCAACCCCAATCCGGGATTTCATTCTTCGCGATTTGACGTTTGCACTTTCCGGGTCAATTTTCATTTTATGACACGCATCCTTGGTTGTGACCAACTCGACGGTGGGGAATGTCCCGGTGACTGGGAGCGACTCCCTGCGGCTGGCGAGCGGGAGATTCGAGTTTGCACCGTGTGCCTCAAAGCGGTTTACCGTTGTGGCAGTGTCGAGGAAGCTCGGCAGCGCGAAGCGGCGGGCCAGCGCGCGGCCTTGGAGTCCGTTGAATTGAAGGAAGGAAGCCCTCGCTAAAAAGAGAAAGGCCGGATAACAAGTCCGGCCTTTTCACACACGGCACTGAGAACGCAGCGCCAAATAACAACCACATCATAGACGTTGCCCCGCCCCTTACCAGTCACCATTACGGGGGACATGCACACTCGTCACGGTGGCGCGGAGAAGTTTCTGGGAATTGCCCGCTCCCCGTAAGATTTGCCTGGTTTGCCTCCGAATCGCTTGTCCGCCCACGCCGCGGCGGCGGCCCAGTCGGCCACCCGCGCGGACCAATGCCAAGCACGACATTCCAGACCAAGCCTGGCCTCAGTGAGTCACCAGGATGTAAAAACACGGCAGTGCGCGTGATTCCACGCTCCAGGCTAGTGACCCGGTAGAATCGTTTCGGGGTTGTTTGCACGTTCACGCTCCGGTCCACCCACAGCTCCACCGGTTGCGTCAGCATGACGTTGGTCAAGCTCTGCCAGGAATTGGTATCGGTCAGGTTCGTGGTGTATTCGATTCCATACGTGTAGCCCACCACCCCATCGATCGTGATTCCCGCGTAGAGTCCCAGCGAGATGTTGGCCGGATTGATCACCAACTGAGCCGGCGTGTTGGTGACACGACCGTAGGTACTGTTGACCACGACCGAGTAAAGCCCGCCATCGCTGATTTGCACGGTGGGGAAAAGCAACGTGTCATTGGTGGCTCCGAGGACGGGCTGTCCCTCGCGATACCACTGATAGCTCAGGTCGCCGCTGCCCCAGGCGGAAACCGTAAGCGCCGCTTCCTTACCCCAGACGGCAATGAGCCCGGCGAATGGCACCCGCAGACTGGGGGACATCAGCAGGAAGGCGGCAGTGCTGGTGGCCGAACTGTAAGCGTTCCACGCCTCAACCCAATAGTTGCCCAGATGGTTCGTGCCCATGTTGGTGATCACCAAACTGCTGCTGTTCGCGCCCGGGACATCAACCCCATTGAACAACCATTGGTAATTGAGGGCGGGATAGCCGAAAGCCCCGACCGCGAAAGTCGCGGTGTCGTGGGCGGCCACCACCTGGGCGAAAGGTCCCGAGTTGATGCTGGCCGGGATAAAAACGGTTAGCGCAGCCACGGCGCTCGTTAATTGATTGTAGGAATTGCCGACGACGACGAAATAGTCACCGGCGTGGTTGGTCATCGCCGGATTCAAAGTCAAAATGGAATTGGTTGCGTGTAAGATAGGGCCAGTACTGTTGTGCCACTGATAACTCAGGGGCACTGTGCTTTCGGCGGTGACACCAAAACCGGCAATGCTTCCGGAAGCCACGGTTTGATTCGTCGGCTGCGAAGTGATAACCAGAGGAGCCGGCACACACTTCCCGGCACTGTCCGCGTTGTAGATGGCTTGGATTTCATTGGCCGCAAGGACGCGGTTGTAGACGCTCACTTCGTCTATAGCACCCAGAAAACTGTTGTCCAAGTTGTCGCCCCGCGCCCCAATCGCCGCTACCGTCGAAAACGTAAAGCCCGGATTGTAGGCCGCCGCCGAATACGCCACTCCATCCAAGTAGAATATCACCGTGCTCCCCAACTTGGTCACCGCCAGATGGTGCAAATTAGTGTCCGTGATCGTCACGCCGGGTTTGACCTCGTTGATCCCAATCTTGGTGAGCGCGGGGGTGCCGCTGGGATCCAGGTAGAGACCATAGCCGCCTTGACCGTAACCGAAGATGATGCCGTTACCACTGAGCGAAACAACCGACGAACTAGCGCGCTTTATCCAAGCTTCGACGGTGAAGTCCTGGAGTTGAAGGTTGCTCGGGTTGCCCACCGTCACCAAGTCCCCGCTGCCGTCAAACACAAATCCTTGCTCGACGCGGCCCGACCCGTAGGTCGCGTTGCCGGCCGGCGTTCCATGATTGATTCCGGCTGAATCAGAGGC
>JANOHH010001015.1:0-3493 GCA_031406395.1 Verrucomicrobiota bacterium
CGCCCAGATGGAGACATTTACTACCTCCGCCATGCTCCCAATCCCACAGCCAAACCCATCGTCCTGCTCCATTGCCCGGTGTTCTAAAACCGTTCCAGTTTTGTTCGCACACTCTTTTCCAACTTTGTTTGCTACACGACAACATTACAATTTGTTGTTGCTAATAAAACCGCTGGGCTGGATAAAGGGCTCGTAATGAATTCGCTGTCGGTGGCGGCAGCGCATGGGGCAAAGGCCGATGCGCTCTAGGTTGGGGGACGGCGGAAATTCGGGGGCTGAAGGATTTCGGCCGATGAAAAGTTTATTTCTGCACGAGGTTGGTCGAAACCTGATCTGCGGGATCTCGAAGAGGAAAACTACGCTGCCCGCTCCTCGCGCCTGTTGCCTCACGCCAAAAGCAGCGGGCCAGGCACGACTGAATTTGAATCTCCCCCTTCGGCTCTTGATGGTCCGCATCGGCAAACAATCCCAGATTCCTTTGAATAACAGTTCCAACTCCTGATTGGAGGCAATTATGAGAATGAAAATGAAATTGGCAGCGATGAGCGTCCTTCGCCTGCTGCGCGCACCACGCCAGCATCGAAACTCAGGATTACTTAATATGACCACGTTCAATCATCGGCCCGGCCCGGTCAGGATGAAACCAGGCGCACTATTGTTGACCCTGTGTCTTTTGCTCACGGTAGCGACGGGTCTCTGCGCGGACCTCTCCACCGGACTCGAGGCGTATTACCCGTTGAACGGCAACGCTAATGATGCGAGCGGCAACAGCAGAGATGGCAATGCCATCAACGGACTGTCATACGTTGCCGACCGTTGGGATTCCGTTGCCAATTTCAACGGAAACTCTCAGTACATCTCCCTGCCGAACTCAATCTCCAATTACGCGGATTTAAGCATTAGTTTTTGGGTGAAAACGAGCGGCTCCAATCCCAATACGTTCCCTTCCGGATTATTTCTCGTCTCGCGGGACATTCCAGGTGGGGCTTACGATTGGAACATCTGTTTGGGGCAGGGGAGAAAGATAGAGTTTGTAGTTTCCGACGATGTGCTGGCTCTGAGCTACGACATAGGATCCAACCAGTGGGTTCATGTCGCCTGTGTTACGGATTCTGTCAGCCAACAGAAAAGGATTTTCCTGGACGGACAACCCGCCGCCTCAGCAAGTTGGTCCCCTTTCGTTTTCGCCAACAACAACGTGCCAATCTTTCTTGGTGCTGCCACCGCCCAAACTGACCAACACGCTTTCTTAACAGGCAGCATGGCTCACGTTCGAGTTTATGGTCGTGCCCTTTCCGCATCTGAGGTTCAGCAGTTGTATGCCATTGATCCTTTTCCCTTAATAATCACCCAGCAACCGCAAAGCCTGGTGGTGGCTGTGGGCGGAACGACTAACTTCACCGTGACGGCGACCGGCACCGCACAGTTGAGTTATCAATGGCGCAAAGAAGGTTCGCCCATCAATGGAGCTACCAATAACTCTTTGCCTTTTACAAGTGCCACCTTGAATGACACCGGCAACTACGATGTGGTGGTCACAAATTCTTACGGCAGTGCCACAAGTTCCAACGCGGTCTTGCAGGTTTTACCACCGAATGCGCCAATCATCAGGGTTAACAATAACCTCGCGGCTGGCACCGTGACGGTCGGCACGCCGGCAAATATCACGATTACCGGAGGTTTCTCCGGCGGCTTCATTTTCTACACCCTTGACGGGAGCACGCCCACCACCAGCTCAACCTTTTACCCCGGCCCGTTCTCGATCAGCAATAGCAAGATTCTCAGGGCCATGAGTCTCAGTGCTGATTTTATGCAAAGCTCCGAGGCGCCACCGGTCAATGTGGTTGTTCTACCCGTTTATGCCCTTGAAATGTCGGTCAGCGGTGGCGGCGGGATCAACGCAAGTCCACCGAACGGACCTTACATCAGCAACAGCGTCGTCACCCTGACGGCGCAAGCGTCCGCGAATTGGGCCTTCGACCACTGGAGCGGTGATCTTTCCGGCAGCGCGAATCCGGCCGCAGTAACGATGAACGGGCCGAGGAGCGTGCAGGCCGTTTTTGTCCCGACAGCCTACCCGCTGTCGCTCGGCACGGCGGGAGGAGGAAGCGTGACCGCCAATGGCCTGAGCATCGCCGCGAACACCTACTATCCCACTGGCAGTGTCGTGCAGTTGCAGGCGACGGCGAACAGTGGCTGGAGCTTTTTAGGATGGCAGGGCACGGCTCCGGGCACGGCCAATCCGCTCAGCCTAACGATGACTCAAACCCAGAATGTTCAAGCAATTTTCGGCACGGTGGTCAGTACCAACATAGCGGGAAGCGGGAGCATTGTGATGGGCGCAACCAATCCAGTCCCCTACGGAACCCTCCTTACCCTCACGGCCGTACCGGTGCCGGGCTATCGCTTTGTAACTTGGAGCGGCGCGGTCAGCGGGATTAATAATCCAACCGCTCTTGCAGTCACCAATACAGGTCTTTCGGTCGGCGCGTTATTTACGCCGGTGTCCTGCACGCCAGCACCTGCGGGTCTGGTCAGTTGGTGGCAGGTCGGCATAGTTGTCGTAGATGGTGCGGATCTCGCGCACCAGGTCCATGCCGTCGGCACCGGTATCGTCGAGCCGGCCTACGAACGGCGAGACGAACGTGGCGCCGGCCTTGGCCGCCAGCAGCGCCTGGTTGGCCGAGAAGCACAGCGTCACGTTGACCATCGTGCCCTCCCCGGTCAGCGCCCGGCACGCCTTCAAGCCCGCCCAGGTCAGCGGCACCTTGACGGTGACGTTCGCGGCGATCTTTGCCAGCACGCGGCCTTCTCTCAGCATGCCCTCGAGGTCGGTGGCGGCCACCTCGGCGCTCACCGGCCCCGGCACGAGCGAGCAGATCTCGGCGATGATCTCCTTGAAGTCGCGCTTGGCCTTGGCCACCAGCGTGGGGTTGGTGGTGATGCCGTCGACGAGGCCGGTGGCGGCCAACTCCTTGATTTCGGCCACGTCTGCCGTATCCACGAAGAATTTCATACGCCCTCCAATGTCCTTGCCCGGGCGGCGCAACGGTTTCCGTCGCGCCCTCTGTTCGCCTTCAGTTCCGGCCTAGGCTATGCAATCGATTCGGCTTCCCGCTTCTAGTCCCGGGGTACCGGTTTTGCAAAGCCTGCTCGCCAAATTCGATGAAGACCGCCAGTCCGCCGCCGTTCCCAAGGGACGCGTGCCCGTGCTGCTGCCGGTCGCCCTCGATCAGACCTACGACTACCTGGTGCCGGAAGGGGTGGAGCTGGAGCCGGGATGCTTCGTGCTGGTGCCGTTCGGACCGCAGACGCGAATCGGCGTCATCTGGGACAGGAGCCTTGGCGAGCCGGGAAAACCGGTCGATCCCAAAAAACTCAAGACCGTCGTCACCCGGCTCGAGGTGCCCTGTCTTCCCATAGCCTCGCTGCGCTTTGCCGAATGGATCGCCAGGTACACGCTGGCGCCGCTCGGCATGGTGATGCGGATGAT
>JANOHH010001026.1:0-1289 GCA_031406395.1 Verrucomicrobiota bacterium
GGCGCCAAAACTCCGTGTGGCCGCTGCAATTCGGCCTGGCTTGCTGCGCCATCGAAATGATTGCAACGAGCATGGCGCGTTACGATCTCGCCCGGTTCGGTGCGGAGGTATTTCGCCCGTCACCACGCCAGGCGGACTTGATGATCGTGGCCGGTACGGTGACGAAGAAAATGGCGCCCCAAGTCGTGCGGCTCTACAATCAGATGCCGGAGCCGAAATACGTCATCGCCATGGGCGCTTGTGCGATTTCCGGCGGACCATTCAAGCAAGGCTACAACGTCCTCAAGGGCATTGACCGCTACATTCCCGTGGACGTACACATCCCCGGCTGCCCGCCGCGTCCGGAAGCGCTGCTGCACGCCTTCATGACGTTGCAGAAAAAGATTGAGAACCAACCACTGACCGGCGCGAATCGCCCGCGTCACTTGCAAGCCGACGCCCCGAGCGAATTTCCCGTGCCCAAGTTTGGGGAACACGATCTCGAACCGCCCAACAATCCCACCGTGTGGCAAGCGCCGAGTTCGGCCCGTGCGTAAAATGGAAACGCTGGAACAAATCAAATCCCGCATCACCCACGCGCTGCCCGGTGCACGGCTGGAAATCATTCTGAACAACAGTCCCTCCGCCCAGAGCTCCTTGCTGGTGGATGCCCCGCACGGAGTCGCTGTGGGAAATTTTCTGCGCGACGATGCGGAGTTACGGTTGGATTATTGCTCGAACGCCACGGGGGTAGATTGGCCGGAGGCGGTTGTTAAAACCAAGATCAAGAAGCAGGTGATGGTGGAGGGGGTGGAAAAGGAAGTGGAGGAAACCATCGAGACCTTGCGGTCGGGTTGTCTGGAAACCGTGTATCACCTTTACTCGATGACGAAGAAGCACGGTCCCGTGATCCTTCGTTTGCGCACCGAAAACAGGTCGGACAAGAATCATCTGCCGTCGCTCACCCCCGTCTGGCGGAGCTGTGAATTTCAGGAGCGTGAAATTTTCGATCTCTACGGCATCGTGTTCGACGGACATCCCGACTTGCGCCGCATCCTGATGTGGGATGCTTTCAAGGATTTTCCCATGCGCAAGGACTACGTCGAGCCGGACGATTACGAATACGAGCCGACGCCGCACGACGAGGTTTTGGAAAAGGTGAAGCCGCACGCGACGGGAGGGGGCAAGGCGTGAGCGCAACCCTCGCCGAACTGCCGAGGAATTTCGAATTGTCACCCAAAGTGGGCGACGGCGAACTACTTGAAGTCGCCATGGGTCCGCACCATCCGTCCACCCATGGCGTCTTTCGC
>JANOHH010001093.1:0-6111 GCA_031406395.1 Verrucomicrobiota bacterium
GACGGGATAAAATCGTTGGCACTGCTCGTGGACAAAGTTATGTCCCCGCACTCGCAAACGGAGGACGAATTGTTCATCGAACCCTTGGAACATTGCTTTGAACAGATTGGCCATCGGGAGACGTTCCATCAGGAGCATGAATTAATTGAGGCCACGCTGGTCAAGGTGCGCAAAGCCCGAACCCTTAAAGATGGCAAACAGCTTTTACTCGGCGTGATCGGCGCGTGCCGGAAGCATTTCGAAAAGGAAGAGCGTATCGTATTCCCGCTGGCCGAGCGCGTCCTGAAGGCTAAAACGCTCACCGATTTGGGGGAGGAATGGCGGAAAAGACGTGCACCGGCGCTGAAGTTACTTGATCGGAGCGCGGAAGCCTGATTCGGGAGGGGGAAATCCGCGATCTGTTAACGACGGCAAATCGCCTTATCTCTCTCCCTTCTTACTTGGAATACTTGGCGATCAATCGCTCGAGTCCCTGCTCTTCCAAATAAACCGGCAAGCCTTCAAAACGCACGATTCCTTCCGGATCCATAAGCATCGCGTGCGGAATACCCCGCACTTCCACCGCCGCCCGCGTTCGTGCCTGCGGATCCGTGCCGACGTAATAATCCATCCGCGGCGACGCCATTTTGCGCATAGCTTCCGGGGATTCGTCGCTCAGGCCGATGACGACAAGGCGATCCTTGAATTTGGCCTGCAACGCGTTGAGGTGCGGGATGGATTGGCGGCAGGGCCCGCACCAAGTCGCCCAGAAATCAACGAGCACGAATTTCCCCTTCACCTCCGGCGCCGGGGTCAACCACTGTTCGACGATGATCTGCGGGGGCCGCTGGCCGCGAAAGGAATGCGCGTAGAGCTTGGTCACGACCGGATCGCCGTTGTCGTCCGTGACGGGAGCGGTTTCGTCCCCGGCGGTCGCGCTCGGTATTTGAGCCGGCTTCCGGGCTGCAAGCTCCTGATGGAACCGTTGCGTGGCCACCACTTGTTGCTGCTCCACTTCGCTGCTTTTCGCCGCATTGAAACGAAAGCGCTTTTGCTCGTCGGCCCCGAGATTCTTGAGCTTGGCGTTGCCCATTCCCTGCGCATGCTTGAAATAGATGTCCGTTGCGGTAACCGTCGTCACGGTCACGTTGTTATAAACCTCGCTGCCGACCTTCAGCGACGGCATGAATTCAGCCGCGGCGAAACCCGTCGCCACGGCCAGCAGTTGCATGGCAGTGAGCCCCACCCAGATACGTATTGCCGGTATTCGACAGTTCTCCATTCATACGCTTGGGAGCAGCCGGCAAGCCAATGCGGCGTTGACCCCGTTGACCAACGCGTTGATCCGCACGTTCAGCGGAAAATCCGACGGAGCTTCCAGGGTGTAGGACAATCGAGTTTTGTGGGTCAGCAACCAGAAGGCTTCGGGCCATTGTGGGCGTGAATGCGGATCGAGGTTCGGACGAATGATGCCGCCTTTGGCTTCGCGACCCTCGATGATCTCGGCCAGGTCGAGCGGACAAACCCGGGCCACGTCGGCGACGATGGCCTCGGCGAAGGAGGGTTTTTGGTCAGGATTCAATTCATACACGTAAAAGCCGTGGGCTTCCCAGTCTTCATGGAGGCAGAGGCAGAGGTCGAAACGTCGCTCTTTTTCCAGCCACGCGACATGGGCGCGAACTTCGGCAGATTGCAAATCCAGATAATCGCGATTGAGGTCGATGCCTTGCCCATTATCCCGGCGGTTCAAGGAAAAGCCGGTCGGGTTGAGACACGGATGCAAAATAATTTCCGCGTTAGACGGCCAAAGGTTTTCCTGCAACAGCCGCAACGCCGCCAGCGGACCAGCCGGTTCATCGCCGTGAATGCCGGTGCTGATGTAAATACGCGGGGTGAATTGCGGTTCTCCGGCGGCCAGCAGCGGTCGCCGGAGCGCGAGGAAACTAAAATCCGCGGTTTGATGGAAACTTTCCGAATGCCAGCCATGCTCCCGGGCGGCCTGATCAAGGTCGCGCCAAAGCGGTTCCAGCTTGACGGTCTCGCCGAAATAGCCGCCGTGATTCTTATTTAGTCGTTGCATGGATGGTTGCCGGGAATAAGGAAAGGCGTCCGTGCCGCGCAGTCAAGCCTCACGATGCGCGGGCAGGCAAACCCGCTTTCTGCTGGCGAACCTTCCGCGTCCCGGTTATCTCTCACTGCGATGAAATCACGATGCTTTGTGCTCGTTGCCGCCGTATTCGCACTGGGCACTCTGTTGGCCCAGGTGCCCGAAAACCTCGTCGCCGAAAAGGTGCCGCCGATTCCGGCCGAACTGAAAGCTGCCGTGGGCCGCTATCTCGAATTTCGCGCCGCCGGATTCAGCGATTGGCATCCGACGCAGCGCGAGATGATCATCACCACCCGGTTCGCCGACGTGACGCAGTTGCACATGGTCAAACTGCCCGGTGGCGCCAGGCGGCAACTTACCTTCCTGCCCGAACCGGTCTCGGGAGGCTCCTTCGATCCGAAGCAAGGCACATTCGTTGTGTTCAGCCAGGACAGCGGCGGGGGCGAGTTTTTTCAATTACATCGTTACGATCTGGCCGATGGCCGGATCACGCTGCTGACGGACGGCAATTCGCGCAACACCGGCGTGCGCTGGGCAAACTCCGGGGACTGGCTGGCCTATGCTTCCACACGCCGCACCGGGCGCGATACCGACATCTTTGTAATGAATCCGAGACAACCCGAGAGCGATCGGCTGGTGTTGCAGGTCAAAGGCGGTGGCTGGGGCGCACTCGATTGGTCGCCCGATGATAAACAGTTGCTACTGGGCGAATACATTTCCATCAACGAAAGTCGGATCCATCTTTTGAATCGCGCATCCGGCGAAGTCCAACTGCTGACCCCACACGACGGGCGTAAGGTTTCCTGGACCGGAGCGTTATTCGCCCGTGACGGCAAATCCATTTTCGTCGTCACGGACAAGGATTCGGAGTTTCAGCGATTATGCCGGCTGGAACTGAACTCGAAGAAACTCATCCCGTTCAGCACAGAAACCCGTGGTGATGTGGAAGCTTTCGATTTGTCAGCGGACGGACGAAAGCTCGCGGTCGTCAGCAACCAGGAAGGTGTAAGCGTTCTGCGCCTGCTTGACGCCCGCTCGGGTAAGGAACTGCGCACGCCCAAACTCCCGCTCGGTGTCATCGGCGGATTGAAGTGGCACGCGAACAATCGCGACCTGGCGTTCACCCTGAGTTCCGCCCGCTCGCCCAACGATGTCTATGTGCTCGATGCCCAGACTGGCAAAACAGAGCGGTGGACCGAAAGCGAAACCGGGGGACTCGATCCGGCGAACTTTGTCGAACCGGAGTTGATTCGAGTAAAGAGTTTCGATGGATTGCCGGTCTCCGGGTTTCTCTATCGGCCGGATGCCCGCAAATTTCCCGGTCCCCGGCCGGTGCTGGTGAATATCCATGGCGGGCCGGAAGGCCAATCGCGGCCGATCTTCCAGGCACGAAATAATTACTATCTCAATGAGCTTGGGGTGGCGGTGTTGTATCCCAACGTGCGGGGTTCGACGGGGCACGGGAAAACTTTTCTGACGCTGGACAACGGCTTCAAGCGGGAGGATTCCGTCAAGGACATCGGAGCGTTTCTGGATTGGATCGAGCGGGATGTGAGTCTGGACAAGGGGCGCGTGGCGGTCATCGGCGGCAGTTATGGCGGCTACATGGTGCTGGCCAGTCTGGGCCACCACGGTCGCCGGCTCCGTTGTGGCGTGGATGCGGTGGGCATCTCAAACTTTTTGACGTTCCTCAAGAATACCCAGGATTATCGCCGCGACTTGCGCCGCGTGGAATACGGCGACGAACGCGACCCGGCGATGGCGGAGTTCCTGGGAAAAATCTCACCAGCGAATCACGCGGACAAAATCCAGAAACCGCTCTTTGTGATTCAAGGACTGAACGACCCGCGCGTGCCCGTCTCCGAATCCGAGCAGATGGTAAAAGCCATCCGCGAAAGCGGCGGCACGGCCTGGTATCTGATGGCCAAGGATGAAGGCCACGGCTTCCAGAAGAAGCGCAATGTGGACTTCCTGTTTCAGAGCACCGTGCTGTTTCTCCAGGAACACTTGCTCAACTGAGCACCCTACGCCCCACTATTTGGCGGCAACCAATTCACCTTCGGTTTCGCGAGCACCCGAGCCACAACCGCAACCAGCTTGGTCCTGATCACTGAAGTCGTGGCTGTCCCAATTGGGATCGAGGCCGAGATCCTTGATCATTTGGAGATCCTTTTCGACAGGTTGGTTCAGGGTAGTGAGATAATTCCCAACCATCAGCGCACTCGCGCCCGCCATGAAGATCATGCTTTGGGCGTCCCGGAGATTTACGGTGCGACCGCCCGCAATCATGATTTCCTGCCGCGGCAGGATGCAGCGAAAGCAGGCGATGGTTTTCAGAATTTCCATCACGGACAGCGGTTCGTTCTTCTCAAACGGCGTGCCCGGGATCGGGTTGAGGATGTTGATGGGCACAACGTTCGCCCCGATGGATTTCAATTCAAACGCGAGATCACAACGATCCGCCCGCGTTTCACCCATGCCGATGATACCGCCGGAACAGATTTTCAGCCCGGCCTTCTTCAAATAGCCGATCGTCTCAATGCGATCCTCGAAACTGTGCGTGGTGCAAGTCTGCGGGAAAAAGCGGCGCGAACTTTCAAGATTATGACCGTAGCACTCCAACCCGGCTTCCTTCAAACGATCGGCGACCTTTTGGCTTTTGATGATACCAAGCGAGGCATCGGGACGCGTCTTACCCCCGGCTTTCAATTCGCGGATGCGGTCGCAGACTTCATCGAGCATCGGCCCTTCGTTCAACCCTTTCCACGCGGCGACGAGGCCTACGGCCGTGACGTGGTTTTGGCTGGCTTCGCTCGCGGCCTCCGCCACGGGCTCAGGGTCAACGAATCCATATTTCGGCGAACCGGTCTGGTAATGCGCGGATTGGGAGCAGAAGCTGCAATTCTCGGAACAGGCGCCAGCCTTGGCATTGACGATGGAGCAAAGGTGAATCTTGTTCCCTTTGAAGTGTTCGCGGATGCGGTTGGCCCAGGAAAGCAGATCGAGGATGTCAGCCGAGGTTTCCAGATTAAAGAGCCAGGTCGCTTCGTCGCGCGTAACCTGGCTACCATCAAGAACCCGTTGGCCAAGTTCGGCGATGCGGGTATAGTTGGACGCGTCAACAGTTCGTGCACTCATGCTTGACAAGGTAGCAATCACGCCCGAAGACGCAAGACTTGGCTAACCCTTGGGGCACATGATTCAAATGACGTGGGCCGGACGGGCGTGATGGTGGCGACGATCCATGACCATCGGCAATACGATGTCGTAATGTTGCTCGTCAAACCGGAGAACGATTTGCATTCCGGTTAGTTTCCGAATGGCACAAAACTCGATGGCTCGTGAAGAACTGAGGAAATCCATCGCGTCCCAAGTGTCCCGGGTCGTGACACCGGGTTCTTTGAAGTAAAAGCCAGATGCTTTGTCCTGGAGCAAAACTTTCATCGATGCGGCGTTTTTTCGGTTTACAGCACCCACCCGAACAACATCCGACCACAACTAATTGTGGGCTGGAACGGCTGGTATCGCCCTAATGGTGCAAAAAAGCCGCCGCCGCGCAATGATTTTTTTAGGATATTTTACGCTCCCGAACCAGTAGGAAAAACACTTCACTCAACAAATTCCAGCTCTTGCCGGTGCGAAATCAATCCTTCATCGAACGCCCGTCCGAGAAAGCGGCGGATTGATTCGCGTCCACGCTCACCGTAATCGAGCGTCCAGTGATTGACGTACATGCCCACGAACTTGTCCGCGAGGTCTCGGCCCATATCCCGCGCGTATTGCAGCGCGTGCTGCACCGCTTCGGCGCGATGGTCGAGACTAAACTGGATGCTCGCCGTCAAAATATTCGAGACCTGCTGGCGGGTTTGCGGGTCATGGCGCTTGTGAATTACGTTCCCGCCCAACGGCAGCGGGAGCCCGTCGTTCTCCCCTCCCCACCACACGCCAAGGTCCTCGCACACGACCAACCCCTCGTTCTGATACGTTAGCTGGCCTTCATGAATGATCAGGCCCACGTCCGCCCG
>JANOHH010001130.1:0-1930 GCA_031406395.1 Verrucomicrobiota bacterium
GGGTCGACACCGCCGGCATCGAGCATGGCCGCGATCATCGACGTCGTGGTTGTCTTGCCATGCGTACCCGCAACCGCGACTGTCGATTTCAGCCGCATCAGCTCTGCAAGCATTTCTGCCCGCCGCACCACCGGAATGCGCCGTTCGTAGGCGCTTGCCACCTCGGGATTTGCACGCTTGATCGCTGTCGACGTCACAACCACGGCCGCATCGCCCAGATTGTCCGCACTATGCCCGATGGCGACTGATATGCCGCGCTTGCGCAACCCCTCGATCACATAGCCTTCAGACACGTCTGATCCCTGCACCTGGTAGCCCAGGTTGTGCATCACTTCGGCGATGCCCGACATGCCAATGCCGCCAATGCCAACAAAATGGATTGTTCCGATGTCGGTTGCCACACCCTTCATGATGCGAACGCCGGTTTGAAACTGGCGGGCTGCAGCCCGATCGGCGCCGGGCCGAGGCTTTCGACCAGGTCGGCCAGATCGCGCGTGGCCTCCGGTCGGCCACACCCCCGCGCGCGCCGGGCCGCGTTGGCCAGAGCCGCCGGATCAAGCCCGAGCTTCTGCATCTGCTTGGCCAGTTCGACGGGCGTGAACTCATGCTCTGGAATGGCCCTGGCACCCCCGGCATCGACCATTTCCCGAACATTGGCGGTCTGGTGATCGTCCGTGGCGCTGGGCAGCGGAATCAGGATCGCAGGGCGGCCCGCCGCTGTCAGCTCGGCAATTGTCGAAGCGCCAGCGCGCGCGATAACGAGATGCGACCAGCTCAACCGTTCGGGCAAGTCGGTCAAATATGTCTGCAAGTCAGCGGGGATCCCCAATTCGGCGTAGCGCGCGCGCACCGAAAGCCTGATTCGCGGACAAAATCCGGTCGCGGATGGTTTCGTGTGCGAGGGCCACGCCTTTGCGCGCGCTCGTCGTGCCGGAAGTGAAGCGGATGAAGGCGAGGTTCAACCCGTGATTGTCCGGCGACGACGGCGGCGCCAGCCGGGTAAAAAAGCAATCCGCCGTGACCCCCACGCTTTCGCCGCGCGACTGCTGGCTCAGAATTCCTTCCAACTGCATGGCGGCAGCAAGCTCCGCGATTTCGTCCTCGGTGCATTCCGTCGGGATGGGAACGACCACGGCCTTGACACGCCAAAGAGCAAACGTCAGCGCCACGTAGCTGACGCCATTCGGAAACGCCAAACCGACGCGCCCGCCACAAGTGATGCGCAATGACTGGAGTTTCGCCACCAGTTCGTTTGTCTGTTGAACGAGTTCGGCGTAGGAAACGACGGCGGATTCCTCGATGAGAGCGGGTTTCTGGGGCCAACGGGCGGCGGTATTATCCAACAACTCGGTGAGATTCATAGTGCCTGATTGCGCCCGCAGAATCCGGAGGGCGGAGTTTTTATGCAACCCTTTTGTCATCTGCAATTTCGCTGCGGAGCGCGCCCTGCCCGCCGTCAAACCAGTTCCATCACGCGTTGCAGTTCCGCGTCCGTGTTGTAGAAATGAGGGGAGAGTCGGATGTAACGCTGCCCTGCGCGATCCACGCGCAGCGACGTGACGATGTTGGCAATCAGGAGTTCTTGATGGAGTGGCGCAAGGTCAGCGCCGGGTTTGAAGAATGTGACGATGCCGCTGGCGTTTTCCAGCGCGGCCTCAGCGTTCAACACGGTGTAACCCTTCACCTGCAAAGCCGGCACGAGCCACGCGCGTTTGCGTAGAAGTTCGCGGGCAATGTTTTCGACGCCGACTTCAAGCAGGAGGGTCATGGCGGCGTTCAACCCGACGAGGCCCAGCAAGTTGTGCGTGCCCGCCTCGAATTTCTTAGCCCCACTGCGATACGCGATCTGTTCCTGAGCCACAAAGTTCGGACACCGGACGTTGTGCCAACCATAAACCGGCGGGTTAAGCCGCGCCTGAATTTCCCGGCG
>JANOHH010001140.1:0-2222 GCA_031406395.1 Verrucomicrobiota bacterium
TTCGCCGCAATCTTTCGCTTTTTGTGAATACCCAACACACAAAATCTTACGGCCCTGTCAATTGTGGCTGCGCCATCTTCCGCGGCAACGCGGGCCGCTTCGAGCTCGGGGCGCAAGGGACATAGGCCGTGGGGAACGCCAGCGGCGACCCTGGAGATGTTCACGAACGCGTCGTCGCCAAAATCTTCCACGCATTCAAACCGGATCGCGCAGGCGGAAGCTGGCGTGACGCTGCCAGCCTGTCTTTTCGCAGGTCTGGATATACGGCTCGACGAGACCCCCGCGACCGCATTGACCCATGCGATCAACTCGCGCCGGGCGCTGCGATTCATGATCGGCGCCACGAGCAGAAATGTCGAACTCGCAGCTGGTGCCCCCATGCGGGAGCGATATCAAGCATCGTCCTACTTTACAAACCGGCATATTCATTTACGCCTTCTTTTGCGTTAGGAGCAACCCTAGGGCATTATTTGTCCGTCGGTTTCAAGCCGGCCAGATTTGCACCTATGAAAATCAAAGTCGTGATTGCAGTCGGACTAACCGCTGCGGCCAGCCTTGCCCCGGCTAAAGCCGCCGTGCTCACCTACACCGCCAAGAGCGCTTTCACTGACCATCTTCTGCCTGGCTATTATTTTAACGACTTCACCAGCCTTCCGGTGAACTTCGACATAGCCTACCCCAGTGCGGGCTTTACTAACGGCACGCCGGCGGTGGGTTACAACATCACCGCGCCGAGCGGGGGTTTGTTTCGAACGCCGGCGCCGGATGTGGGCATAGGTAACTGGAATTCCGCCAACGCCTTGATCGTGACTTTCAGCACGGGCAACGTGCGCACGATCGGCGCCGATTTCTTCCTGTTGGATTTTCCAGGCAACCGCGTTACCGGCACGATCCGGGTGACGTTTAGCGATGGCACGACCGCCGATGTGCCCAGCTATAGCAGCGGTGCGTATGGTTTTTTTGGCATTTCGTCGGACACGCCAATTAGTTCGCTGACCATCACCCCCGCCCCCGCTGGTCAGTACATCAACGTGGGCAGTTTTTATGCCTCCGCGAGCGCCCCGGTGCCGGCCACCACCGTTATCACGGACCTGACGCGCGCTGGAGCAACGCTGACGATTAATTTTAGCACCAGTGACGGCACGTTGACCCCGAGCTCGTTCGTGCTGCAAGGTGCGGCGACCGTGAACAGCATCTTCAACGACCTGCCAGGTGCCGTGGTATCGCAATTGCCGACCGGGATTTTCCGCTTCACCACGACGTCGGCGGCCGGATCTCAGTTCTATCGGATTCGGCAAAAATAGTCCCATTGCCGCCGGGGAAGCATGGCTCGTCAACCGGACCGTTTCCGCCGATGGGTTCCCGGTTTATTCCGGGATTTTGATTGCTGTCTCTTGCAAGGAAGCAGCGCTAAAACCACTGGGTGCACGGTCCCATTTTTGGCCGAGTAGAAGATCGTGGAGGGTCGGACTCGACGCAGTCCGACCCGGAACATCACACGAGAACGGGGCCAGTGCAGTGATTTCACCGAAGGCAGCCTGGAGATTTCAGATTGCGCATGAAATGCCAACCGACCGCCTCCGCCGACGGGACGCGAACTGCTACCCGCGCGGACTTTTCGGCCGCCTTCCGTCGGCGGCCACAATTTTCTAAAAAGTCATGGCTAGCCAAAGTTGTCGCCGTCCTCTTCCGCCCGATGGATAGCTCCGTTCTCGACTCCGTCACCCGGAGGCGATACATTCAGCAGACATGGATTCGAGTGTTCTTATTGACGGATTGATCTACTATATCGGGTTGGTTGTACTGTTGACGTTTCATGAGTTTGGACACGCGTGGATGGCCATGAAGTGCGGGGACGACACTGCCAAGGATCAGGGTCGCTGCTCGCTGAATCCCCTGGTTCACATTGACCCGATTGGTACGGTTGTCATGCCGTTGCTCATGATTTTCCTTTCGTCGAGCCTTGGAAGCTTCCTGATCGGTTGGGCCAAGCCGGTGCCGGTTAATCCCAGCAACCTACGCAATCCCCGCGTGGACGATATTCTGATCTCGCTGGCCGGGCCGTGGATGAATTTGTTACTCGCCGTGGCGTTCATGGGTCTGGCGCGCGTCGGATTCATGGCGGGTTCGGAGACCATCGCCAAGCTCCTGGTCCAAACCGCCGGCCTCAGTCTGATGTTGTGCTTTTTTAATCTCATCCCCATTCCGCCGCTGGACGGTTC
>JANOHH010001152.1:0-2802 GCA_031406395.1 Verrucomicrobiota bacterium
GGCGAGCATGCCGAACGCGACGGGCGCGGAGCCGAACACGTCGGGGCTCACCTCGTAGAGATTGAGGATCGTCGTTTCGAACATGCCGGGCAGGGGCTTGCCCTCGTCGATGTTGAACGTGGCCCCGCCCCAGGTGAATATCAAAGTTAAGTTCACTGAAATTACCCAGAGCGATACCCGGGCGCTTGGTTTCGACTGGTTCCTCGGCAATATGTTGATGGGTAACAATGGCGGGGTGGTGGCTTCGGCCGGCTCCCAGCCGACCCTGAATGGGGTTCCGTCTCCGAACAATCCCTTGGGCTTCTTCCCGGGCACTTCGCCGGCCAACGCCATCCCCTCAGCCGCGTCGGACCAGTTGCTGACGGCTGGTTTGCGCAACTCCGTCAACGCCCCGGCGCTGGCCACTTTTACTGGAATCTTAACGGATCCGCAGTTCCGCGTCGTAATCAAGGCCATTGACCAGCGCAGTGGGGTTGACCTGTTGAGTGAGGGGGATGTCACCACGCTCAGCGGCCGGCAGTGCCAGATTTTGACGATTGAAATGAAGACCATTGTCACCGGCACGAGCCAAAACAGCAGCCAGTCGGGTTCGACAGCCGCCACCGGTACCGGCACCACCGTGAATCCCAATCAGGCCGTGTTTACCACCCCCATCACTCAACTTCTGCCGTTCGGACCGACGATCGACGTCGTGCCCTACGTTTCATCCGATGGCGCCACCGTCCAGATGACGATCATTCCAACATTGAGTGAATTTGCGGGTTACGACGATCCCGGTCCCTTCGTTCCCGTGGCGGTCACGGGCGGTGGCGTTCCCATCACCTCGGTTTTGCCGCTGCCAAAATTCCGGCTTCGGCAGGTGACCACCCAATGCATTGTCTGGGACGGGCAGACCGTGGTGCTCGGCGGGTTGATTATTTCGGAGGTTCAAAAGACCAAGGACAAGGTACCGATCTTGGGCGACCTGCCGCTGGTGGGTAAACTTTTTCAAAGCGAATCCTCGATAAACAATCGTAAGAATCTCGTCATTTTTGTGACGCCGACGATCATTGATCCGGCGGGTAATCGGGCGAATGCCGAGGATGACCTACCGTTTGGTAAACAAACGGGACGGGCTCCGATTCCCGATCAATCGGGCACCGGGCATTGAAATGTAATCTGAAGCCAGCCGCGGCGCGGATGCCGCCGGGCCGGGCCTTCATGTTCAATTTGTAATTTTGAATGGTTTGCTGATTGTTGACGGGCACGCTTATGCGTATCGGGCGTTTTATGCGATCCGCAGTTTGAAATCGCCGTCGGGGCAGCCGACGAACGCGATTTACGGGTTCATAAAAATGCTCGCCAAGATGCGGGCGACCGTAAAGCCGACGCATCTGATCGTGGTGTGGGACGGTGGTTTGAGTGCGGAACGGCGGGCGGCGCTGCCGGAATACAAAGCGCAGCGGCCGGAAATGCCGGCGGACCTGACCGGGCAGTTGGATGAGATCGGGCGGTATCTGACGGCGGCGAACATCGCCTCGTATTGCGGGGACGGGATCGAAGCGGATGATTATATCGCGTGCCTGACGCAGGCGGCTGCGCAGGCGGGTTGGGAAGTGGTCATCGCCAGTGCGGACAAAGATTTTATGCAACTGGTCGCACCGGGCACCGGGTTGTTGAATCCGAACGACAAGTCGGAAACCATCTGGACGGCAGTGCAGGTGCGCGCCAAGACCGGCGTGGCGCCGGAACAGATGGTGGACTGGCTGAGTCTGTTGGGTGATAGTGTGGACAACATTCCCGGGGTGCCGGGTGTGGGTCCGAAGACGGCGACGGAATTGTTGCGGCAGTTTGGGTCGGTGGTGGAATTGTATCGGCGGTTGGATGAAGTGAAGTCGCCGCGGATCCGCGCGGCGCTGCAGGCGGCGGAAGCCGCCGTGCGCCGCAACCAGAAGTTGGTGCGCTTGCAGGCGGATTTGGCTTGTGAATTTTCGCCGGCGGCGCTGGCGGAACAACCGCCAAACGCTGGTCGGCTTATGGAATTGTTCGACGCGTGGGGTTTTCGCTCCCTGCGGGCGGAACTAGAAGCGGGACGTGAAGAACCGTTGGCGACAGGCGACCGGGTCGCGAGCAGCGCGCGGATGCCATCGCCGTCGAGTATCGCCGGTGGTTACGCGGCGGGTCAGACGCGGCAGGAAAATTTGCTTTAGTGCGACAGTTAAAAATCGAATACCAGCAGTGACAGTGACGGTGACGCCGGCGCAGACCGGGAATCAATGCAAAATGTAAGCTGTACTATAATGAGTGGCCCGATGGAAGGGGCAGGCGGGTTGACCTGTTTCATTTTTAATTGTTTATTGTTATTTACCGTTAAACGGCTTGGTACCTAATTGCGAAACTTTTATGGCATTGTTCTCGAACATCCGGATCATTTTGTCGGGCTGTCTTTTGGTCGTGGCGACCCCCGCACTGGTGTGGGGGCAGGGCAATTACGTAGCGCAAGGAAGTCAGTACAACTTGGCGGGCGCGCTGGCTGGGGATCAGGTCTATCCCGCCGTCAGTATCAAAACCACGGGGGGCTATCTCGTCTGGCAGGACAACTATACGGACGGCGCCGGCCTGGGCATCAGCGCGCGCAAGCTCGACAGCAGTTTGAGTGGCACTTTGAGCACTTTCCGCGTGAACGAAAACGGCACGAACGACCAGGAGCGAGCTGCGGTTTCAATGCTCAATGCCGGCGGCGCGGTCTTCGTGTGGCAGGGGGGTAAACAAGGCTTCCAACACATTTACGCCCGGGTGCTTTCCGCAGGCGGTACGTGGGCG
>JANOHH010001153.1:0-1503 GCA_031406395.1 Verrucomicrobiota bacterium
CCCCCTGAACCCGGTGGCGCCGGCAGTCTGCTCGACAATACGCTCATCGTCTGGACCAACGAATTGGGCAAAGGCAATAGCCACACGCTGAAAAACATTCCCTTCGTGTTGGTCGGTGGCGGTTTTGGCTTCCAGATGGGCCGTTCGCTCAAGTTGGAAGAGGTCGCCCATAACCGCCTGCATCTTGCGCTGGCCCATGCGGTGGGTCATCGCCTGGAGACCTTCGGCAAACCCGCGCTCTGCGAGGGAGGGCCGTTGAAATTGAGTTAGGCCAGAAGTGCACCATGAAGTTCTTCACACGGAAAGCCAGCAGAGCCTTGCGAACAAAGAAGGGAGAGCAAGCATGGGATCGGATTTGGGAGCGGTATAAGCAGCACCTTAGAGAAATTCGGCCTCGATTAACCGCCGGTTGGCGGAAGATTGCGACTACAGAGTTTCACGATACAGAGATTTTCTCGTTCGGGCCATTGCTGCCGAACGGCGAATTTCTAATCAACATCGACATGAATCCGCGTTGGAAACAGCCGCCCTTCTTCATCTGTTCGCTCCATTTCTATGGGGTGCGAAAGGCCAGCGTCCCGGAGAAAGTTCAGGGAGACGTATTGATTTACGACGAGGTTCACACCACATCGCAGGGCACCCGCGAGTGGCGAGCGTCACTTGCTCACTCGGAATTCAGGATAGAGGCCGCCAATGTCGCCTACTCCATCAACCACGAACCATTGGCTTAACAAAATCACAGGAGTGAGTGCGGGTGAGCCACGTCAGTTGCCAATACGGACGTATTGGTCCGCCAGCGTCGCTCGGTTCTCGCGTTAAAATCCTAGCGGACCGGAGTCTTTAAGCTTCAATTCGCGGCCTTGGCGATTTTCAGCGTGGACTCCCACCCGGGAATCTTCAGAATCGCAGCATGAAATCTTCGCTGACTTTACGGGCTGCGCTTTTCGCCATCCTATGGACGGGGGTGACTTCGGCTGCGGAATTGGTTGTCCCCGATAACGTGCTCTTCGAGCGCGGCATCGAATACGCAAATCCCGACGGCCAACATCTGCAACTCAATCTCGCGCGACCCAAGGCGGCGACCGGCCCGTTGCCCGTCGTGCTGTGCATCCACGGCGGCGGTTTCCGGGCCGGCCATCGGGATGGGAACAATGCGCTTTGCCTGAGGCTGGCGCAGCGCGGGTTCGTCGCCGCGACGGTCAGCTATCGGCTGGCGCCGAAATATCAATTTCCTGCGGCGGTGTATGACGTGAAGGCGGCGGTGCGCTGGTTGCGCGCGAACGCGGTGAAATATCAAATCGACCCGGCGCGCATCGGGGTGACCGGCGACTCAGCAGGCGGACATCTGGCGCAGTTCCTCGGCGTCACGGCGGGCGTCAAAGAATTTGAAGGCGACGGCGGGAATGCCGATCAGTCCAGCCGTGTCGCGTGCGTGGTCAATCGCTACGGCCCGAGCGATTTCACCAAGTCCTACGCCAAAAGTGTGGATGCAGCGGAGGTGTT
>JANOHH010001156.1:0-2952 GCA_031406395.1 Verrucomicrobiota bacterium
GAGATGGATGGCTTTGAATTCATGGACGCCTTGCGACGGCGCGGAGACGCCAAGCGCATCCCGGTGATTGTGATCACGGCAAAGGATTTGACAGAGGAAGATCATCGGCGACTCAACGGCGGCGTGGAGCGCATCATTCAAAAGGGCGCGACCAGCCAGAGCGAAGTGTTGGAGCTGGTGCGCGGATTATTGACTGGCAAAAGTGGTTACGAAGTGTGAGCCAACGAGCCGCATGAACCCACCTGCCATCCACTTTTTCCTGCTCCTGCTCCTGCTCTTAATCTTGCTCTTCCCAGCCCCGTAGTCTTACCTCAACACAATACTGACTAAAGACAAGAGCTAGAAAAAGAAAAGAGCACGAGCACAAGCACGAGCAAGAAAAAGACACCGATCCCCCAACCATGAACACCGCCAAAACGCTTTTCGATCACGAGAAACTGATCGCCTACCAACGCAGCATCCAGTTTGTGGCCTGGGCGAGTCCGTTGCTGGAAAAACTACCGGCCAAGTTGGCGGTTTCGGACCAGCTTGACCGCGCTTCGACTTCCGTTCCGCTGAACATCGCGGAAGGCAACGCCAAGTACACCGCACCGGATCGTTGCCGGTATTTTGATACGGCGCGAGGCTCGGCGCTGGAGTGTGCTGCTTGTTTGGATGTGCTGGTAGCGAAAGGAAAAGTCACAGTCGAGGAAATCCAAAGAGGGAAGGAACTATTGCACGAAACGGTATCGCTGTTGGTTGGCCTGGTCAAAAGCATTGCTCCTGACCGGTTGGGGGAGGAACCCGTCGCGTACCGGACGACGACTGAAGGCCGAGAGCAAGATTAAGAGCAGGAGCAAGCGCAGGAGAATGAAACCAGGGCGGCGGGCCGGAATGAACCTTTTTCTTTCTCTTGATCTTGATCTTGCTCCTACTCTCACTCTTTACTCAGAGTTGATGAACACAACTAAAACCCATTTCGACGACGCGAAACCTTTTTGAGCAAGATTAAGATATAGAGCAAGAGCAGGAGAAAGATATTATGGCAAAAATCCTATTGGTCGAAGATAACGAAATGAACCGCGACATGCTCTCCCGGCGCCTGGAGCGCAAGGGCTATGAAGTCGTCATCGCGGTGGATGGGCAGAAGGCGATTGACCTCGCCGCCAGCGTCAAGCCCGACTTGATCCTCATGGATATGAGCCTGCCGATTATCGACGGCTGGGAAGCGACGCGCCGGCTGAAAGCCGACGCCCTGACGAAGCCAATCCCGATCATCGCCCTCACGGCGCACGCGATGCCCGAAGACGAGCGCCGGGCGCGCGAGGCCGGCTGCAATGATTACGACACCAAGCCGATTGAACTCCCACGCTTGCTGGAAAAGATTGCGGCGCTGCTGGGAAGCGCCAGCCCGGCATGAGTCGCAGCGGAAAACCAAAATCAGCGAAGTCGGCCGCGCGCCGACGTTCCGCTACCGCCGCGCGACAATCCCCCCGTTTGCCCGCCGTCGAGCTTCCCCGCCGACTCGATCTCTCAAAAATCCGGCATGATCTGCGCACGCCCATCAATCATATCCTGGGTTATTGCGAGATGTTGCAGGAGGACGAACAACTGCCCGCGATCTTTGCTCCCGACCTGGCCAAAATTCATGCCGGCGGCCGGCAGTTGCTGGCCTTGATCGCGGAGTATTTCGACGAGGAAACTTTCGAGACCAAGCGGGGTGATGTGCAGCGGCTGTGCCACGATCTCCGGACCCCGGTGAATCAGATCATCGGCTACAGCGAAATGTTGCAGGAGGAAGCCGAGGAAATTGGCCGGAAGAAATATCTGCCGGACCTGCGCAAGATCCGGGACGCCGCTTCCGCGTGGCTGGGTTTGATGGAGGAACATTTGTTACCCACGGGCAGCGGCGCCGAGGTGGCGTCGGCGTACGGGGCCGAATTTGAAGGCTCGCGCATCGTGCCTCCGGGTATCACGTTCCAGTCGCCCGCGATGAGCGTCGCCGCACGGACCCGGGCGGTCCATGGCCGGTTGTTAGTGGTGGACGATGATGAATCCAACCGCGACATGTTGAGCCGGCGCTTGCAGCGCGATGGTTACACGGTGCAGGTGGCGGCCAATGGCGTGGATGCGCTGCGCCTCATGCGCGCGGCGCCCTTCGACCTGCTGCTGCTCGATTTGATCATGCCCGGCCTGGACGGCTACCAGGTGTTGCTGAAGATGAAACACGACCCGGCACTGCGCGAGGTGCCGGTCATTATGTTGTCGGCGCTGGATCAGGAAGGCGGCATCGCGCGGTGCATCGAGGTGGGCGCGGAAGATTACATCGCCAAGCCCTTCAGCCCGGTGTTTCTGCGCGCCCGCATCGAAGCTTCGCTGGAAAAAAAGCGGTTGCGCGACCTGGACCGGGCGCGGTTGGTCGAGTTGGCCCGGGCTCACGAACTGGTCCGCCGCGCCTTTGGCCGGTACGTATCCGAGGAGGTGGCCACAAGCATTCTGCAATCGCCCGAGGGCCTCGAATTGGGCGGCGAAGAACGCGAAGTCACGATTCTCATGTCCGATCTGCGCGGCTTCACGGCGCTGATCGAGCGGCTGGCGCCGCAGGATGTCATCGCCTTTCTCAACCTTTACCTCGAAGCGATGGTGGAGGTGATCAGCCGTTACGGGGGCACGATTGATGAGATCATCGGCGACGCCATCCTGGTCCTCTTTGGCGCGCCGCTGGCCAGTGAAGACCACGCTGCGAAGGCTGTCGCCTGTGGGCTGGCCATGCAGTTGGCTATGACCGAAGTCAACGAGCGCCTCACCGCGAAGGGCGCGACCGAACTCGAGATGGGCATCGGCATCAACACGGGGCGAGTGATCGTCGGCAACATCGGGTCGGTGCGCCGCACGAAATACGCGGCGGTGGGCACCAACGTGAATCTCGCCGGACGCATTGAATCCTTCACCACCGGTGGCCAGCTCCTGATT
>JANOHH010001205.1:0-1853 GCA_031406395.1 Verrucomicrobiota bacterium
GATGGTGTAGGTTAGATTGCTTCTTATGTCTGCCGGATCAGGCGCGTCGGTCACACTCAGGGAAAGGTCATTGGTATGTTGCGCGGCCCACAACAGGGCATTCGCCATCAGCAGACCGCCATCGGTACCTGACGGCCAGAAATAACTGTTTACATCGCTGGACGGCGGGTAGAAATTCAGTCCCACCATGCGGCCGAAGGTCAACTGTTTGGCGCCCACGAGCGGCTGGTTATTGCTCCAGTGCGCGACCAACTCGGTGCCGGCGGTCGGGCTGATGGGAGCGTTATGATAGCTGGCATTTCCACCGTTAAACGAGGAGACCTCGTTAAGTATCGGATGCGCTGGAGCATCCTTGATGAGGGAAAGGTTGCCAGCTGAGTTACCACTTCCCAGAGTAAAGGGAAGATAACCACCGGTGCTGATCCGCCCTAAGATCCCGCTTCCCCCGCCGGCATTGAAAGCAAACGTGGCCATGACCACGCCGCCACCGTTATCCGCATAATCCGCCAGCACGTCTCCAAAAGCGGCGCTGTCGTTGAATGTATTATCGGAGTAAACCAGCACGGCATCGTAGCGCAGCAGTTGAGCCAGGGTGGGGACGGGATAACCCGGGCTGACCAGAAACGTGTCCACGGTGCTGAAGCCACCGGCAACCGCGGAAGAGCCGGCCGCAATGAGTTTGTTACGAATGTCGTTATTGTTTGAGCCATCGTTTTCCGCGCCGTAAATCGCGACGGTAGCGCTAAACGGGCTCCGCACCCGGGTCACCGCGGAGGCCGTGTTATTGCCTAAAAGCACATCGGCTTCGTTTCGGGTCACCGTGGCGATATTCGTAATCACCCCGGTCGTCGTGGTTTGCACGATGATGGTGATCGTGGCGTTGGTGCCGCCCGGCACGGTGCCGAGATCGCAAACCACCGCGCCGCCGGTCTGGGCACTGCTCCCCTGGGACGACGTAGCGGAGACGAAAATCACGCCCGGCGGCAGTAGATTGGTAACCACCACGCCGGTGGCCGCGGTGGGACCGATGTTGGAGACCGTGAGCGCATAGGTCACGGATCCGCCCAGGAATACAGGGTCGGGCGAATCGAACATTACGAGTGAAATATCGTTCTGCAAGGCCACATCAAATGGATTGCTCAAGCCGGTGTGGCCGAGACCATCGTCGGCCTGCAGCGTCACGTTGGTCGCGGGCAGTTGCGCGGTTACGCTGCCACTCCAGACGCCGTCGGTGAAGTTGCCCGAAATAGCGGGGCTGACGGGCACAGCGCCGACGGTGTCCACCCGGTAGCGAAGATCGACTAAAAACCACCTTGCCCCATAGGTGTAGTTGGGGAAGGCACTCCCATCAACATAGTAATCTTGATCAATAGTGCCATCAGGAAATGTTCCTGGCAGATCATAACGATAATAGAAGTTGCCGGTCGTGTAGACCCCCAAACGATACCGCTGTCCCGCCAAAAGCTGCACCGGAGTTGTCAGCGCCGTTTCCCTCCAGGTGCCGGGCGAACTGGTAACCGACCGGCTGGCAAGAAGCACTCCCGCATCGGTCCAGATTCTAACCAAGGTTCCGAAATAGTGACGCACATGCGTCACGGTCATGTTCGTGCGGGGCGTGAAGGAATAGCCGAAAGTATAAGCGGCGCCATAATTATTGATAGCTGTGTGAATGGGTGCACCGAGGATAGCGTTGGTCCTCGTCGCGACCACGCCACTCCCGCTCAACGCCACGGTGCCGGTGAAATTGCTCGCCGTGCTGTTCAAATAATCCTGCGCCGCAATGGAGACCGCGAACGGTGCGCCATTTGACTGGGGCGAGGGAATCGTACTCCAGACGAAGTGCGTGATCTGGC
>JANOHH010001222.1:0-1139 GCA_031406395.1 Verrucomicrobiota bacterium
CGCTGCGGATTGTCAATCCGCGACACCGAAGACTGCCAGTCTGCGCTACGGTTCCGGGCAGCGACTTTCATGATCCCCAACTCCGCCTTCATTTCCTTCAAGAACATCACCAAACGTTTTCCGGGGGTGTTGGCGTTGGACGACGTGAGTTTTGACATCGCACGCGGCAGTTGCCATGCGCTCATGGGCGAGAACGGCGCGGGCAAAAGCACGCTCGGCAAGATACTCGCCGGCGTTTACGTCGCAGACGCGGGCGCGATTCACCTGGAAGGGAAACCGGTCCACGCCGCAAATCCGCTCGCCGCTCGCAAGCTCGGCATCGCGATGGTGCATCAGGAACTCGCGTTTTGTCCCGACCTCACCGTGGCGGAGAATCTTTGCCTTGGCCAATTGCCCGCCACCGCCGGCTGGCTCGACCGTCGCCGCCTGCGCGAGCAAGCCCGCGCTATGCTGGCCGAAATCGAATCAGACATCAACGTTGACACGCCCATCGGTGAGTTGTCCACGGCGCAGGAGCAGATGGTGCAGATCGCCGGGGCGGTCGGCACCGGCGCGCAGATCATCGTCATGGATGAGCCGACCAGTTCACTGTCCGTGCGCGAAAGCGAGGGGCTTTTTGAATTACTCGCCAAACTCAAGCAACGCGGGCTGACCATTATTTACGTCTCGCATCGGCTGGAGGAAATTTTCCGTCTGTGCGACACCATCAGCGTCCTGCGCGACGGAAAGCACGTGGCTACCGAAAAGATCTCCGCGACCAACCCCGAGCGCATCATCCAGCAAATGGTCGGGCGCGAAGTGAACCAATACTCGTCGAAGCACCTTGCGCAAACTCCCGGCGCGGAAGTGTTGCGGGTGGAAAATCTTTCCTCCCCCGGCAAGTTCAACAACGTCAGTTTCACACTGCGCAAGGGGGAGATTCTGGGTTTCGCCGGCCTGGTGGGCGCGGGTCGCAGCGAGGTGGCGCAAGCCATCTTTGGCGCGGACCCCAAAGCGACGGGCCGCGTCTTCGTCCACGGGCAGGAATTGGCGCTCGGCTCGGTGACGCAATCACTTGCGGCGGGCATCGGCTTTCTGCCGGAAGATCGCAAGCGCATGGGCCTGGTGCTTTCGATGAACTGCCGCGAGAACACGTCGCT
>JANOHH010001242.1:0-2028 GCA_031406395.1 Verrucomicrobiota bacterium
CAAGGGCAAGGGCGACCTCGAAGCCGCGGTGAAGACGGCCGTCATCAACAAACGCGCCGGCGGCACCGGTCTCATTTCCGGTCGCAAGGCGTTTCAACGTCCGCTCGCCGAAGGCGTCGAATTGCTCAACGCCATTCAGGACGTGTACCTGGACAAGGAAATCACGGTGGCCTGATTGTCGGAGGGTTGCTTGTTAAAAAGGGCCGTCGTGCGTCACGCGCGACGGCCCTTTGCAATACTGGAACTCAGTTCAGCTCTTCCAATCAAACGCGCGCTTCTTGACTGCATAGATGTAGCCGATGAAGAGAATTCCCAGGAAGGAAACCATCGAGCCAAGAATCATGTTCCGGGTGGCCGGGTCTTGCAGCATGGACTTGTAAACCGCGGCCCATGGATACATGAACACGACTTCGATATCGAAAAGGATGAACAACATCGCGACGAGGTAGAATTTCACCGACATCCGGGTGCTGCCCTCGCCGATCGGCAGCATGCCACACTCGTACGCCGTGTCCTTGATCTTGCTGGTTCGGCCACGTTTGCCCAGCAGCGTTGACAGGCCGATCATCCCGCCCGTCGCCGCGACGGCGAGCACGAAGAGCATCAGGACCGCGAGATATTGGAGCAACTGCGTCTGTTCCATACGCTGAGGGTAGGAAAAACGCGCCGGTTCGCAAGGTTTTAACTTCCGCCTAACTTCAAGTTAACCTGCATGGGTCTGTCCTTTCGCGATGCTTCGGAGACGCTTCTGGAAAAGTCCACGTCTCCAAAAGAACCGCATGACCCTGTGTCGTAAAATCCTCAGTATGCCGGGCGGCTTCCAAAATCGTGTCGTGCCTAACTCAACGGGAAGGTCTGGCATCGCTTCGCCTCGGTCAAAAGCGTGAAGAAGAAGCATCATCTCTTGTTCGTAAAACCAATTATTAACCCAACCGCTGTCTCCCAATCTTGTGATGTGAGCGAGCAATTCGCCCGTGTCCCAGACGTTTGCCGCACTCATATCCCCCTCTTTGTCGTAATGCTTATAGAAAACTCGATAGGTCTGGGGAGGCGCGCTACCAATCGAGACGGAGAGCTCGAACGTGTGAAGCTCTGGTCTTCTGACTATACTGTGTAGAGTTCCTTGCATGGCGCGAATGCAGACTAACAGTAAATGGACAGTGGCGACTTCCGCCTATCCTTTTTCATGAAATGACGCTATTTCGGGTGTAATCAGTTGTCGAGCCTAGTCTATGGAGAAGTTCCATCACCCTCTCATTAGCACCGGGCTTTAGCCCGGTGAGAGGATCGGGTAGGAGGCGGGGTCGCCCCCGCCGTCCTCCCACACCACCGGACGTACGGTCCACGTATCCGGCGGTTCCGTTGATTGCCGCTTTCTTGTTCGGTCCCGGACTGACTATAAGCACCTGGTTTACCTCTCAGGCTTCCGGCCTTTGCCTTCAACCGAGGCCCTCGCGCGAGGCTTCTGCTCAATCAGTTCTCGACACCTCAACTCGCAGCTTTCAATCGGTTCAGCCCTTCCTCGAGTTGCCTCGAATACTATGGCCTCGGCTGACTTCTCCGGCTTCATCGTCCCGGCCTTTCGGTCGGGCTAGCTTTATCGCAAAGCCGGAGACCTCCCCGGGTAATGCGCACTGACCTCCACGCTTATGTCTGCCGCATCTACGTTCATGACTTCCGTGCAAGAACTGGACTTTGAGTCTCTTGGCCCTCTTATCCGTCATGCCCGCCTCTATGCGGTTTCTGTCCGTCAGACCAGCGTTTTGCCATCGACTTCCTTCAGATTCCACCTCGCGATGGACACCCTTGCCGTTCGGCTAGCACTTCCCCTTGCCGGGTGTGCATTGGACTTTAACCAACTAGTCAGCGCGCCCTGCCGGGCGCACCAAAAAGACAAACCGGGCCAAGGCCCGGTTTGCGTGATTACAACTTTTTCGCGAGGCCAATTACGGCGCCGCAGGGGCGTTCGTGGACGGCGCCGCGGGAACGGCCGGAGCCGCTTCTTCCTGCTTGCAACCGGTCAACAGC
>JANOHH010001247.1:0-3469 GCA_031406395.1 Verrucomicrobiota bacterium
TTCATGGGGAGGGCGAGCGTTCCGCCAAACCTTTCCGGATCTTTCCCTTGGAAACAGTGAAGAACTCAATAATCAGTCCCGCCGGGCAATCAGGATGCGGTCGCGCTGCGTGTAATCAGCCCGCACGGCTGCAACCATCCACCCTGATGCCTCAAACAAATCTCGGATCGCCTCCGTCTGGCCGTCGCCGAATTCGAGCATGATCTTTCCGCCCGGTCGCAAGCACTCCACCGCCTGCTCCGCGAGCAGGCGATAAAAAGCCAGCCCGTCCGCGCCGCCGTCCAGCGCCTCACGTGGATCGAAATCGCGCACCTCGACTTGTAACGTCGCTATTTCGGCACTGGGAATGTAGGGTGGGTTGCTGACAATGAGATCGAAACGCGCGCCGGCTGCCAGTGCGGCCAAGCTATTCCCGTGCACAAACTCGATGCGTTCGCCCACACCGTTACGGACGGCATTTTCCTTGGCCACCACAAGGGCGTGAGCCGAAGCATCCAACGCCACGATGCGCGCCGATGGACATTTCACCGCCAGCGCAATGGCAATACACCCGCTGCCTGTGCCGAAGTCGAGGGCGGTTGCTGGTTGCGAGTTGAGAGTTGAGAGAAATTCCCACCCCGCCTCGGCGAGCAGTTCGGTTTCTGGGCGCGGTACCAGAACGTTGCGGTTCACGGACATTTCCAATCCGCAAAAAGAAGTCGAACCGACGATGTGTTGGAGCGGCTCGCGCTGGCCGCGCCGCCTCACCAAAGTGCGCACCGCGTCCAGCTCCGTATCCGAAAGAGTGTGGTCAAAGTTCAGGTAGAGTTTCATGCGTGGCATTTGGAGCAGGTGCGCGAGCAGCAGTTCCGTTTGCAGACGCGGCGAGTCGACATCCTTTCGGGCCAGGAATTCCGCACTTTTCTGAATGACCTCAAGCACTGTCACGCGTGCGCAGTGTAGGGTTGGGGTGAAGCGCGCAAAAGGAAAACCAATTGAATCATCGTCAACACCGAGGTGATAAGGCTCAAAGTATTTCGCGAGAGAAACGACCCCGCCGGTTGGCGGTGGTTCGGCGGGCGCTTCCTAATATTGGATTGCAATCACGCTCCGCTCGACTGCCAAAAGTAACAGATCGAATGTGCCTGCTGAGTTTCAGTCGTTGGCGGTCTAGGCATCACTTCGCCTCGGTCTTTCTGTCCACAGAACTCCTCCAAATGCCAAGACGCTTCGTACGCGCCTCTGCCTCGAGCCCGCGTAAACTCTTGGCAAAATCTTTGGACTCCTGGCCGGGAAGCGTCGCAGTAACGCCCTTAGTACGCGCCCAACCTTGCGCCACTAGCAGCGTAGCCAAGCTGTTCGTCCCGATCTCCACAAAGGAGTAGTAACGCGGCTCGCGACCACCACCAGCCGCACTCGCCCAACGGGTGCGCACGGTGAATGGCTCACGCAAAAGCCCTTTCGTCACCTCCTTGGCTTTCACGCCTGCCGGTACAGTTTCGTCGATGGTGATGCCGAAATGCTCCGCCTGCTCGCGGCTGCGCTCTGCATAACGCAAATTAGTTTCGGGGGCGTCCACAAAGTAAAGGCGAACGTTGAATTCGTTGGTGCCTGACCGGACACGGAAGCTGTCCCCATCACAATCCTTGGTGGCGATGTACTGGCAATTCGTAAACATAACCCACGGCTTGTCCGCGGCGGACAGGCCTGACACCGCAACCAGCCACAGCGAAAGCACGATGATTGTTGCGGGCGACGACATTGATAAGACCATGAGCGAATGCCGCCTACAGATAAGGGGTGGCACATCCTTTCGTGAATTCAATTCCATTGGGCGACACTATGCCCGACACAATTTGCTGTCGAGCTTGGTTTTTGGCCCGCAACGAATCCCGAGCCTATTCCCGCATAGGCGGAAATTTGCGACCGATGACACATTCTGGCGTTGGCGTCACCCGCTATCCGAAACTAGACTTGGCCGGTCATGAGCCGGCGACTTTACGACGCGCACAATCATTTGCAGGACGAACGCTTCGGCGGGCGGCAGAGTGAATTGCTCGCAACCTGCGCGGAAACAGGCGTGGCCGCGATGGTTGTGAACGGTTCCTGCGAAGGGGACTGGCCGCAGGTGCTGGCGTTGGCCCGGAGGGCAAAGCATCGCTCGGCACGAGTAGGCAACGCCCTCCACCAGGCTGGGCATTGCTCGGCGCTCCGAATCATCCCCAGCTTTGGTTACCACCCGTGGTACCAGCACGAACGTACGGCGGGCTGGCTGAAGACCTTGACGCATTTCCTCGACGAAGTTCCGTCCGCCGTAGGCGAGATTGGATTAGATCGTTGGAAACCGGGATTAGCCTACGCCGGTCAGGAGGAAGTATTTATCGCCCAACTCCGGCTGGCGGCGGAAAGAAATCTGCCGGTGAGCATTCATTGTTTGCAGGCGTGGGGCCGGATGTTGGAAATCTTGCAGACCGAGCCGCGCCCCACGCGGGGATTTCTGCTGCACAGCTACGGAGGGTCGAACGAAATGGTGACCCCGCTTGCCAATCTCGGCGCATATTTCTCCTTGCCCGGCTATTACGCTCACGCGCGGAAGGCGCGGCAGCGCGAAACCTTTCAGCTCGTTCCGGCGGAGCGGTTGTTGATCGAAACGGATGCGCCGGACCAGAGAATGCCGGAGACACACACGACGGAGAGCGGAGGGCGGAGGGAAGAAACGCGGAGCTTCTGCCATTACGCAAAAACCTACCCGCTCATCGATCCTGCGAGCGGTCAAGCGCTGAACCATCCCGCCAACTTGGCAGCGGTGTATGCGTTCGCCGCCAAGTTGCGCGGCGTGACCGATGAAGCTTTGTCCGCGCAGGTGGAACAGAATTTCCGGCGTCTGTTCGGCGGGATTTGAATCACCCGCGCCCCGGACAGAGAGCGATCATTCCTTTTCGACCATGACCAGCCCATCCTTGGCATCGTAAACGATCTTCATCCCCGCCGGCGCCGACGGGATCTTCGCGATCAACCTTTTCTCCACCATTTCAGCCAGGTCCTTGGGGAAGCGGCCTTCCTGCACATAAAACAACTCGATGGCCTTGTTGAGCGCGACGGTGTCCACCGCCTTGACGGCGCTTTTCTGGGATTGGGCGGCGGACTTCAAGTAGTCCGCCGGGGCCGAGGCCGGATCCGTGACGGAACTGGATTTGGCAGGCGAGCCAGACTTCTCGCCGCAAACGGCGAGCAACGTTCCGAGCAGGATTCCGAGGGCAAGGGTTGGTTTCATGCCGACATCATATTTCCGGCCGACAAAAAACCAAGGAGAACTTGCAGGGCAAACGGAGGTGAAAACCGGGGGCTGAAAAAGACAAACCGGGCCAAGGCCCGGTTTGCGTGATTACAACTTTTTCGCGAGGCCAATTACGGCGCCGCAGGGGCGTTCGTGGACGGCGCCGCGGGAACGGCCGGAGCCGCTTCTTCCTGCTTGCAACCGGTCAACAGC
>JANOHH010001220.1:0-1886 GCA_031406395.1 Verrucomicrobiota bacterium
CGAGACCACGCCGACCTTGGGCACGGAAGCCGCGATGCCGGCGGCCCAGGTGTAGGCTTCGAAGCCGGGCCCCTGCGGGTTGGTCTTGCCGCCCCAGCCCTGCCAGCGCGCGACCCCCGGGAATCCTGATTCAATGCCGCCATGAAAGCGCATTTCCGTTTTTCCCCACTGTCGCAGCTTCTCCTGTTGCTCTTCCTTGCCGGCGGCTTGCTGGCGCAAGAGACCAACCGCGCGCTCATCTTTGAACCCGATGTGAAAGTGCCCATGCGGGACGGCGCCCAGCTCGCCGCGAACATCTGGCGACCGACGGTGGAGGGCCGTTACCCGGTGATTCTGATGCGCTCGCCCTACGGCAAGATGGACGAGAAGTTTGACGAGGCCAGGCGCTACACTGCCGCCGGTTACGTCATGGTGGTGCAGGATTGCCGCGGGCGCGGCAAGTCGGAGGGCGCGTGGGATCCTTTCCGTTTCGATGTCGAGGACGGCTTCGACACGCAAGAATGGGTCGGCCAACAGTCGTGGTGCAATGGCGAGATTGGCACGGCGGGCGGTTCGTACGTGGGTTGGACGCAATGGGCCGCTGCCGCCAAGGCGAGTAAATATCTCAAGACCATGGTGCCGATTGTGCCGTTCGACAATGCGCACGACATCGCTTACACCGGCGGCGCGCTGCAACTGGCCTTGCTGATGGGCTGGGGCACGGCGGTTGGCGGCGTGGCCGTCAGCCCCGACAAACTACCAGACGTTCTCCGCCATCTGCCGCTGAATACCTTTGGCGATCAGTTCGAGAAAAAAATCCCGTATCTCAACGAATGGGTCGCGCATGTGACCTACGATGATTATTGGAAGCAGCGCAGCCTTGAGCATCGCTACGCGGAGGTGACCATCCCGGTGCTGAACATCGGCGGCTGGTATGACATTTTTTCCAAAACGACGATCGAGCTGGTGGACCAGGTGCGCGCGACCTCGCAGGATCGGGAAGTTCGCCGGAATCAATTTGTGGTGATCGGGCCGTGGGGTCACGGCGTGGGTGGGCGCAAGATCGGCGAACTCGATTTCGGCACCAACGCGACTTTCAAGGTTGGCGAATGGCAGTTCAAGTGGTTCGAGTATTGGTTGAAGGGCCGGGAAACCGGGGTGGAAGACTGGCCGGCGTATTACCTGTTTGTGATGGGGGAAAATCGCTGGCGCAGCGAAAACGAATGGCCGCTCAAACACACGCAATTCACCTCCTACTATCTGCACAGCGACGGCAAAGCCAACTCCCTCAAAGGCGATGGCTCGCTCAGCACCACGGCGCCGGGTCAGGAAAAGTCAGACGAGTTCACCTACGATGGCGACGATCCCGCGCCGACCGTGGGTGGGAACAATCTCGTCGGCGCCGCCGCCGGCCCGTATGACCAGACCAAGGTGGAAGCGCGCGAGGATGTGCTCGTCTATTCCACCGCGCCGCTGGAACAGGACGTCGAAGTTACTGGCCCGGTGAAGATGATCCTCCACGCCGCTTCGAGTGCGCGCGACACGGACTTCACGGCTAAGCTGGTGGACGTGCATCCGGACGGCAAGGCGTTCAACCTGTGCGACGGCATCATCCGCGCGCGCTACCGGCAGGATCTGGCAAAGGAAACCCTGCTGCAGCCGGGCAAGCCGGAGCCGTTTGAGATCGATCTGTGGGTGACCAGCAATCTTTTCAAGCGCGGCCATCGCATCCGGCTGGAAGTTTCGAGCAGCAACTTTCCCCGCTTCGACCGGAATCCGAACAGCGGAAAGCCTTTCGGCACCGACACCGAACTGCTGTCCGCGAAGCAGACGATCTTCCACGATGCTGAACATCCGTCGCACCTTGTGCTGCCGGTGATTCCACGGTGAGGAGGCTGGAGCGGGGG
>JANOHH010001249.1:0-4850 GCA_031406395.1 Verrucomicrobiota bacterium
TGGTCGAAATGGATGTCAAGCGTGGCGCCTTTACCCTGATTGAACTGCTGGTGGTTATCGCCATCATCGCAATTTTGGCCGGCCTGCTTTTGCCGGCACTATCCAAAGCCAAGGTCAAGGCGCAGAGCATCCAGTGCCTGAATAATCTGCGCCAAGCCATGATCGCGTGGCGTCTGTATGCGGATGACAATCAGGGAAAGCTGCCCTTTAACACCGTTTTTGAAACCGACCTGACCCGGAGTTGGTGTACGGGATTCATGAGTTATAATACTCAAAACCCCGACAACACCAATAAGCTCCTTTTCACGCAAGCGCTCATGGGACCGTATTTCGGCCGCAACGCCAATCTCTTCAAATGTCCCGGAGATCCCACCGTGAATCCGCCCAGAAATGAACCCCGAGTTCGCAGCATCGCGATGAACGCATTCTTTGGTGGGTTTTGGGACGGCACCTCGTGGCCGGAAATAGCGGATCGCAAGAAGACGTGGCGGGAGTACCGCAACATTGACCAGGTTGATCAACCGTCAAACCGGTGGGTATTTACGGATGAATGTCCCACGCTCAACGATGGCTTCCTGGTCCATTTGATGCCGATCGGCACCACCGTGCTGCCCAAGAACGGATCGATGAACGATTGTCCGGCAAGCTATCACGCCGGGTCCGGGGCGTTCGCCTTTGCCGATGGACATTCCGAAATTCATAAGTGGCGAGATGCGGCCACCCTGAAGCGTACCTCCCAGCCGCTGGCAAGTGGTGGCACTTCACCAAATGACTATCTCTGGCTGGCGGAGCGAACCACCGGAGCCAAATAGTAAACGCAATCTGGCTCCGATCACGGAACCGCGGAACGGCAAAAGCACAAATGCCTATCCGTTTCCCATCGGCTCTAGGGCTTGGATGGCCACGATCAGCGACAGGAATATGTCCGCACTCTGAACGCATTGACGCAAGACCGTTGATGAAAACACAACTATGCCCCTGTGCCTCCGGGGCGTTAACGCCGGGGCGATCGGCGTCAGCTGGGCGGTCTCGACTGCTCCGAGGTTCTTGGTGCTGATGCACGATGTCCTTCATGCCTCCGGAGTGAAACGCAGCGGGCTGACATCGGGGTTGCTTCCTTTGCGAACCCGGAAACATCGTGGCTTTCGGAATCCCATGCGGCCTTGGGAGGAGAATGCCGGGGGTAAGGTTGGTGTAAAACCCCATGGCATCATTCGTCACTCTCCAGGATTGAATTCGCCTCGTCGCGCCGCCAAACTATGCCCATGAAACACATTCTTATTCGCTCACTCCTGATCTTCGGGCTTGGTCTCGGCGGCAGCAGTCTGCTGCTCGCGGCCGATGTGACCAAGGCAACCATCGACGGCACCGGGCCCGGCTGGCAAACCTTGACCGAAGTGGACTTCACCCATGTGAACTGCGATTCCAACACCTGGTCGTGGAAGGATGGCATCACTCATTGCACCGGCAGTCCGGTGGGCGTGATCCGCTCGCAGTTGACGTACACCAATTTCGAGATGGTCGCCACCTGGCGGCATCTGCGTGACGCTGGCAACTCGGGCATCTTCGTTTGGGCCACGGACGATTCGTTAAGAAGCCTCAAGCGCGGCCAACTTCCCCATGGCATTGAAGTCCAAGTGCTCGACCTCGGCTACACGGCGCAATACGAAAAGGACAGCGGCAAGAAAGCTGATTGGTTCACCTGCCACGGCGATGTTTTCCCAGTGGGCCGATCCCGGATGAAACCATTTCCACCCGTGGCCCCCAATGGCGAGCGCAGTTTCCCTTCCAAGAATCTCAGCAAAGGCGTTGGCGAATGGAACCATTATTATATCCGTGCCATCAACGGCGAGGTGCGGCTGTGGGTCAATGGCGAGGAAGTTTCGGGCGGCACCGGTTGCGAACCGCGCTCCGGCTATCTCGCGCTCGAATCCGAAGGCTCACCCGTGGAGTTCAAAAGCCTCCGCCTCCGCGTCCTGCCCTGAGCGGTGCTGAAGGGAACTTCGCAGCCGGTGTTCGCCGTGACGAATGCCTGACCGTCATTGGCGTGGCTTCGGGTTCACGCCAGGATTCCCTTCACCACGTTGCCGTGGACATCCGTAAGACGGTAGTCGCGACCGGTGTGTCGGTAGGTCAGGCGCTCATGATCGAAGCCCAAGAGATGAAGGATCGTGGCGTGGAAGTCGTGTACGTGGACGGGGTTCTCGGCAACATTGATCCCGTAATCATCCGAAGCGCCGTAAACGGTCCCGGGCTTCACCCCGGCGCCGGCGAGCCATGAGGAAAAAGCCCAGTGATGATGCTCGCGGCCTTTCGCCTGCTCCGCCTCCACAAACGGCGTGCGGCCGAATTCCGTCGTCCAAACCACGAGGGTGTCGTCGAGCAGGCCGCGTTGTTTCAAATCGCGAAGCAACCCGGCGATCGCCTGATCCACATTTTTCGCCAAAGGCGTGTGCGTGAGCATGTCGCCGTGGGCGTCCCAATTTTCGGAGGAACCGGTGTCAATCAATTCGACGAACCGGACGCCTTGTTCGACGAGCCGCCGGGCCATCAGGCACTGCCAACCGAAGCCGGTCGTCTGGCCACGTTGCAGACCGTAGAGGTCAAGGGTGGCGTCACTTTCCTGGGTGAGGTCAAGTACGTGCGGCACTTCCATCTGCATGCCAAAGGCGGTCTCGAAAGATCGGATCCGCGCCTGGAGGAGTGGGTCGGTGGCCCGCGTGGCAAGATGCCGCTGATTCATCCGCGCCATGAGACCCAGTTCCAATTCCTGCAAATGGTTGGTGGCGGCCCGGCGCTGCACATTGGCGATGGGCTCCGCGCCCGGGACCACGAGCGTGCCTTGATGCGCGCCGGGCAGGAAATCGCTGCCCCATACCTGGCCGCCCGCATACGGTGTCTTTGGCGCGATGACGACGAAGGAGGGCAGGTTGCGATTCTCGGTGCCCAGTCCGTAGCTGACCCATGAGCCAATGCTGGGGCGGGCGAAGGTGAACGAGCCGGTGTGCATCCCCAGCGTGGCTTCGTAGTGGTTGGTGTGATCGGACTTCATCGAGCGGATCACGCAAAGATCATCAACGCATCCGGCCATGTGCGGAAAGAGCGTACTGACTTCCGTGCCGGACTTGCCGTGGCGCGCGAATTCCCACTGCGGGCGCTTGAGGAACATTTTGAAGTCACCCTTCCGGCCCTGATATTCGTTGACGGAGGTGCTCCGGCCGACGTCGGCAAAGAGTTTGGGTTTTGGGTCCCACGAGTCCACGTGCGAAACGCCGCCGCTCATGTAGAGAAAGATCACGCGTTTGGCTTTCGGCGGGAAGTGCGACGGCTTGGGAGCCAAGGGATCAACGCTCAGGGCAGGCGCAGATTCTTCGGCCAGCAACTGGGTGAGCAGGCTGGGCAGTAGGATTGAACCACCCACCATGGAGCGGAGGAATCCACGGCGGGAGAAATCGAATTGGCAATCAGGATTCATGGCGGTGCTTTCAGTCTAGGTGAAGGAATTCATTGCCGCCGAAGAGCGAACGGACATAGGCCGCGAGGGCCGCAGGTTCGGCATTGGTATGCCCGGCGGCGAGCAGTTCGGTGCGGTAGGCGGACAGAAAATCGGCGGCCTCGCCACGCTCGGATTCCGTCGGCGCGCGGCCCGTGGTCAGCCGCCACGCGAGATCCACCTGTTCTGCGGGGTCCGGGCTGGTGGATCGCAAGCGGGTGACGCATTTCTCAGCCTTTTCATGGATGAAGGGCGAATTGAGGAAGTAGAGCGCCTGCGTCGGCACGGTCGTGGTGCGCCGATCCGCCGTGGTGGCGTTGGGGTCCGGCCCGTCGAACAGCGCGAGGAAGGGGTGGCGTTTGATGCGTTGCGTCATCAAATACACGCTGCGTTGGTTATGATCGTAAACGGCGCTGAACGGACCATGCTGCGAGTAACTGGAAGTCACCGGCGAAGGGAAGCGATGCCCGCGCCCTGCGGTTGGGTATAGCTCCCCGCTGATGGCGAGAATCGTATCCCGAAGTTCCTCGGCACTCAGACGGCGACGCTCGAAGACCGAGTATTCAGTATTCTGTGCGTCAGTCTTTAGCGAACCACGGCTGAGCTCTGCCACCGCAGCGGGAGACTGATCAGGGGTTGCTGAATTCGGCCCCGCCTGCTGATACGTCGCACTCAGCATGATCAACCGGTGCATCGCCTTGATGGACCAGCCGCTCTGCATGAACCGCGTGGCCAGATGATCGAGCAGTTCCGGATGTGTGGGTGGCTGTCCCCGCACGCCGAAATCGTTGGGCGTGGTGACGAGGCCACGGCCAAAATGATATTGCCAAAGGCGGTTGACCAGCACCCGGGCGGTGAGCGGGTTGTCGGCGCGGGTGAGCCACTGCGCGAATTCGAGCCGGCCGCTGCCCGCGGTGTCGGGCGGCAATGGGCCACCGCTGAGGGCTTTGATGAACCCGCGCGGGATTTCATCACCGGGTCGGTCCGGTTCGCCGCGCATTTGCAAACGTGCATTGTGGATGGTCCCTTCCACCACGCCGTAAGTCATGTCGCACGGGCCTTCCACCAGCAAGTCCGTGAGTTCCCGGCTGGCTTTCGCGACCTCGCTGCCCAGCACGGCCAGTTGCTGCTGCAGGGCCGCCACCTGATCGCGCCGCGACTCGCGTTCGGCTTCAGTCTCCGCCACCGACGGAGCGTCCAGGGGCGGAAACGCCGCCTCACGGAACGCAAAATTGTCGACTGCCAGCGCCGGCCGCACGCCCGGCCGATGCCCATAGCTGTCAATGAATGTGTAATCAATGGTGCCATCCCATCCCGTCGCGAATGTGCCCGTAAACCGGGTGCTGCCCGCCGGGGT
>JANOHH010001270.1:0-3387 GCA_031406395.1 Verrucomicrobiota bacterium
AGGATGCAGAGCCCGCCGACCGCGCGTCCGCCTTCGATGACGACCGTCTTCCGACCCGCGGCGGCAGCCGTTCGCGCTGCGGCGTAGCCGGCGCTACCCCCGCCCAGAATGGCGACCTCGAAATCAAATGTTCGCATGACCCGAGGATGCAGGATCGGCTAGGGATCTGACAAGGTTGCGGGTACCGCGATCGCAAGTCAGTGGCAGATCCGTCGGAACACAGTTGCAGGGACGCTGACGTGGTTGGACGGGACGATTGGCAACGGGGACATTCTGATTGCCAGTGGCGGGGGGTTGAACATTGCCGGGGCGACGAACAAGCAATTGGGCGGGGGAGGAGTGCGGCTCAGCGATGCGGGGACGATCCACTGGCTGGGCCCGGGCGGGGCCGCCGGCAACGAGGCGTAACTGCAGGCGCAAGACAACTCGCTGGTGGGTTATCAAGCGCAGGTCCGTTCAACTTTAACGGCGGCAAACTTTCGGGCAGCGGCAACTTCAACGGCTCGGTGATCAAGGCAACGGAAGTCTGTCCGGGCTCTTCGCCAGGAATAACCACCTGCAACGGCAACTACACGCAGACCAGTGCCGGGACTTTGAAGATTGAAATCGGCGGTCGCGTGCCAGGCAGCCAGCATGACCAGTTGGTCGTCAATGGGCCAGCCACCTTGGACGGTACGTTGCGGTTTTGTTTACCAACAGTTTCGTGGTGACCAACGGAGACGCATCCCAAGCCCTGAGTTACGCTCCACGCTCGGGCGGGATTCATCACAAGCGCCATCTGGTGATGTTCGGTGAATATATTCCGCTCTTGCGCCCACTGCCTTTCGTGAAATGGTTCACACCCATCACCGAGGCTTTACACCCGGTGACCGCGCGAACTGCTTCGAACTGGAGCGCCGGCCTCCGACCCGGCCCGCTTCCACCAACCAATCCCGCCGCGCCGGATTGGCGACCGGCGCTCCCCACCGCATCAAGCTTTCCACGCTGATCTGTTTCGAGGACACGTTTGCACACCTCGTCCGCGATTCTGTGGACGACGACACGGATTTTCTCGTAAACCTCACGAACCACGGCTGGTTCGGGGAGAGTGCGTCGCAATGGCAACCTGCCGCAAGCGCCCCTTGCGCGCCGTGGAGAACCGCATTCCCTCGGTCCGCTGCTGCACCAACGGCCTGACCTGCTGGATTGATGCGCGCGGACAGATCCGGGAGATTTTTCAAGACCGCAATGGCAGCGAATACGGCGCGGGGTTGGTGACCTAGGAGATTCCCCCGCTCGCGGCCGGGCAGAAACGCACCCGCGCTTTTCACAATCAGCATGGCGACTGGTTTGCGCGGGGCTGTGAGGCAGTAACCGGGTTATTGGTTCTGTGGTGATTTAGACCGAAACAAGCTCAAGAGCTGGTACAGACCAATCATCGCGAAGCCATTGAGAAATAAGGCAGCGCCGTTGGGCTCGGGGACTGCCACCACACTCACCGCATCGATCAACTGCCAGTGCATGTCAGTGTAGTCAACGAATTGGATGATGGTTGAGTTGGAAGCGGCGGTGACCTCGAAACTGTAAGATTGCCATGTCGTTGTGCTGGAATTTCTGAAGACCCCCAAGTAATGACTGCCCTCCCCAAACAGCTCCCCGCCCCAATAAACATTTACCGGTGCTGGGGAATTGCCTGGAAACTGCCCAATCAATCCGTAGCCCGACAGTAAACTGAACCGGAACTCGTATTTTGCACCGGCCATCGTCGGCAGTATTTGCCACATTGGCTGCCCGACGCTGCTGCTACCGAGGTCTATTACCGCCCCGGTTCGAATCCCTTCGAGCGCGGGCACAGGGCGGCCCATTTCCATCGGGTCTAAGTAACCATAAGTCCCCAACCAGCCACGCATACCCGATTCGAACCCTCCGTTGACAACAATGTTGCCAGCCGGCATTACAATGGACGACGGGCTCGGTTGGGCGCTCGCGAATAGGATAAATGCCAGCAGAAACAGAAAAGGTAAAGTTGGCTTCATGAGCAATGTTATGGAAAGGAAGAGGTCGTGCCGTCAACATAAATATCCTTGTCCAGAGCAGACATACATCGCCAGACCCCGGCACCACTCTCACGCCTGCAGTAACTGCCGCTGCCAGTTCATCAACTCGGGTGCGTGTTTGTCCCAATCCCGGGCCAGATCGCCCAGCACGGAGCGGCTGGCAATGAGGGTCGCGTCCAAACCCAGATGATGCGCCACCACGTCCCGGCGTTCCTCCAACACATCATAGCGACGGCGCTCCGCTTCGGATGGGCGCCGGGTAAAGGTGCGCAGGATCTGCGGATGTGTGTCGGTAGGGCGAGTCAATGCCGCCTTGATGGCCTTGGCAATGCCCTCGCGCCGCCGGGGCGAAAGGTGCCGCGGCAACAAAGGCTCAAGTTCCTGCCGCGCCGCGGCGGCGTCGGCGATGGCCACAAGCCTTTCGTGCGCAAGGATGAAAAAAGGCGGGCGGTTGGCGGCGATGGCCTCGACTTCACGCCAGTGCCACAGCTCGCGCACCACGGCCAGCGCAGTGCGGCTCAAGCCGTAGCTACCTTTGATGCGCCAGACGGTATCCGCATCGTCCGGCTGCGGACGGGTGCAATCAGCAATGAGGCGGGCGCAGGATTCGCGATGCCAGTCGAGCCGTTGTTTCGCCGTGAGATCGGCGGTCAGCCGCTGGGCGAGCGGCCGAAGATGGTGCGTGTCGTTGCGGGCGTAAGTCTCCATCCGCTCGGTCAGCGGCCGGCGAGCCCAATCCGCTTTCTGCGGCCCTTTATCGAGTTTGATTCCGAGCATTTCCACCACGAGGGAACTCAAGCCAAACTGCCGCAGGCCCAGCAGGCGCGCTGCAATCATAGTGTCGAAGATTGCGGTCGGCGTGAACCCGTGATGCTTGTGCAACAGGCGGATATCGTAATCCGACCCATGCATGATGAGTTGATGTCCCGCCAGTGCCGCGAGCAGTGCTTTCAGGTCCAGTGCCGCGAGCGGATCCACCAAACGGTCGCCCGCCGTGGTGGTGATCTGGATGAGACAAACCTTCTCCGGGTACGCGTGCAGGCTGTCCGCCTCGGTGTCCACGGCGATCCAATCCGCCGCGCGGACCACCGGCAAAAACGCCGCCAGCTTCTCCTGAGTGTCAATCACGCGCGCAGATGAGAGCAGAAAGCCGGGCGAGAAGTCAAAAAACGTTTTCTAAAGAATGCCAAACTGCCTTGAATTTGGAACAAATGCGCAAGAAATTGTAGAGCAACTTGGGGCAAACACCGAAACGCCATTGGTTTACGGCTGGCCATTCGGCGGATCGCCGAACCGCGTTTGATTGTCCGCTTGCCGCCCCCCCGGCTCGCGGATAAGTTTTGCGCCAATG
>JANOHH010001277.1:0-7825 GCA_031406395.1 Verrucomicrobiota bacterium
CATTGGCGATGATGGAATTGTCGTAATCTTCGGCGGTAAACACTTGGCTGCCGTCGGGCGACCAGCGGACGCCCAGCCGGTCGAGAAAATCACTCGCCACCTCCACCAGCCGGGCTTCAATCAGGACCTGGTCGCTGAGCGCGTCCATCTCACCAATCAACTTGAGGACCTGGGGCAGGAAATGAATATTGGCCGAGATCAGGAGCGCGTTGCCGCGCAGGTCGGCGACTGCACGGACCCGGCCGACCAAATCGCTCACCGGACGAGTGGCGCGGCCATCGCCGGCGCGCGGGTTGTCCGGCTGGCCACCCAACCACGGAAAATATCCATCTTCTTTTACTTCCTGTTCCAGATCGAAGCCGCTGCGGGTGGCGGCGCCCTGTTGTTGTTGCGGTTGCCCGCTGGGGACGCCCGCTGGGTTGGGCTGATTTACGGCCCGCAAGGGAGGCGAACCGTTTTTGGCAAACAGAACGTTGATGCTGTTGGCGACCGTGAAGGCTTTGGCAAACTGAAGTTCGACCCGCAGGGTACTCTCGCCGCCGGCCGAGGGGGCATCCAACTGTTTGAGAATCGCTTCTACCGCTTCCAGATTTTCCTTCGAGTTCGAGGTGAGGATGAGGGCGTTGGCGTGCGGCTCACTGGTGATACGCACTTTGCCATAAAGCCTCCCGACATCCCGGTCGGGCGTCTCCGGGGCCGACTCATCGTAAAACCAATAGGGCCGTTGTTGCTCCTTTTTTTTCAGAAAGAGCTCGTTCAGGACCTCTTCCATATCCACGGCGCTGACGTACTTGAGCTGGTAAATCTTGGGGGAAAGACTTTCGTCCGTCACCGGCTCATCCAGCGCGGCGACCATCTTGGCGATCCCTTCCATCGCGGACGGGGTGGCCTGGACGATGATCGCGTTGCGCCGCCGGTCGGCGACGACGCTGAATTTTTTCTGGCTCTTGGCGGAGGGGCTGCCGCCGGAAAACATGTAATAGGGATACCGGGAAGAGCTATCCTGATCTTGATTGATGTCCTTCAACTGTTTGGCGACATCCGTGGCGTCGGCGTTTTTGAGCTGAAAAGTCTCCGTGGCTTTTTCCTGCGCGTCTTCCGTGTCCAGCAGCTTGACCAGTCGCTCGATGGCTTTGAAATCTGCTTCGCCGGAGAGAATGATCAGGGAGTTGGACCGGTCGTTGGCGGTGATCTCAACCATTTCCTTCTGCGATTTGCTGGTCAGTTTCTGGTATAGGGGGCTGATTTCCTTCACCAGTTCCTGCGCGCTGACGTGTTTCAACGGGATCATCCGCATGGCCACGTCGCCGGGTTGATCGGTGTCCAGGACCCCGATGATGTCGCTCACCAGCGCCAAGTTATCGTTGAAATCCGTGACGATAATCTGGTTGGCATGGGCGTCCACCTCCACCGTGGCTTTTTCCGAAAGCAACCCCTTGACGCGCTCCTTCATCTCCGCCGCTTGAACGAACTTGAGGGGGAAAATCTTGATCAGCTTCTGTCTGCCCACGGGGATGTTCGTTCGCGTCGCATCGATCAGCTCCGGATTCATTTTCGGCTCCTTGCCTTCGGGCACGATGAAGATGAACTGGCTGGATTCGACCACGGAAATTCCCTCCAAGGACAGTGCGCGATAAATCAGCCCAATCGCTTCCCGCTGCGTGATTTTCTTGGAACTCACAATCGTCAACTGGCATTGGGCCTGGGGACTCTTGACCACACTCTTGCCGGTGGTTTGCGCCAGCCACTGAACGATCAGGTCAATGTTCGCCCCCTGGAAGCTGACCTGGATTTCATTGGTGGAGGAAGCCGGGTCCAGCCCGGCTTTGAGCGCGGCGTCCTTGTTCGTGGAGGATCCGGTAGTTTCGGCTGCCGCAGCTGGGTTCGCGTCGGAAGTCGCGGTCGGCTTGGCGGAAGTTCCCGGTGCCACCGTCGGCGCCGTAGCGTTCGTGCTCGTTGCGGCCTGGTTCTCGGGCGCCTTCGGCGTCGTCTGGGCCAGGGTGGAAAATGGCGTGGTGCCGGCAAGTTGCACCGCGAGCAAGCCGGCATACAGCCGGCCCGCCGCAGATCCGAACCTGCTATTTAGATTGGATGATGGTTTCATTGGTTGCTGGCTTTGGTTTGGGTAAAAGACTCTCGCTACCGAGGCCGGAAAAGATGGTCAGTTCTTTTTGTTCGCCTGCCTGTTCGATCAGCACCCGGTTGATGCCGATGCGGATCAGTTTGATGCCTCCCAATTCGTCGCCCGCTTTCAACAGGCCGGTTTGGCCGCTGGGCGCCCGAAGGAATGCGTCCTGGCCGGCAATCCCCAGCAGGGCCATGGGCATCGGTCTCATGAAAGCGGCCAGAATTTCGCTTTGCACGATTTTATCAATCCGCGCCTGAATGTTCGGCGGAAGCTCCGGCATTTTGGTCATTCCGGGTGGGCCCATGGAGGCCGGCGGCCCGGTCTTGGCCAGTGCGCGGGCGGAGACGGCGTTGGTGTCGTTTTTTTCGGATGCCAGCCCGGGTGCTGCGTATATCCGCGTTTTGTCGGAGGCCGGGCTGGAATTGGAATTCGTCGCTGTGGGCCTTGAAGCTTGGGTTGGCGCGGAATTGGTTTCTCCCGGCCGAGCGCGGTTTGCGGGAGCCTTTGTTTCCGTCGTTGCCGAAATCTGGGCAGCAGTCGAATTCGTCTCTTTTTCCCTAGACTTCTGACCCGTTGCTCCGTTCGTGGCGTTCGTGTTTGAGCCTGGTCCGGCGATCCCCGGCAAGGCAGCGGTCGAGTTGGTTCCATTTTCGCCGGGCTTCGGGTTCGCGACCAAGCTTGCGGCGTTGGTGCCTGCGACTGGTCCCGTCACATTGTTGGTCCCTTTCACCGCTGGCTGACCAGCAAGACTCGCGGGCAAGGTTGGCAACTCCGGCATCCGAACGCCGCGCAGCGGGTTGGTGCGGAGCACCACATGGGCGAGTTGAACGAACAGGAGGCCTACCAGCACGCCGCAAACGATTTTCAAAATCATTTCCGATCGCTCACGCATGGGGCGGCTCCTCGGTTTTCCATTGATCGAAATCCATGATGATGATGGTCAGGCTCAACTTGAGCATGCCGGGTTTCGCGGTATCCGCACCAATCTGAACCGCATCCAGGACGACGGGAAAACCCAGGCTGTCCAAACGATGAAGAAACGTGATCAGCGCTGGCAGCGGACCACTTCCTTCCAGTTTCATGGAGGCCAACTCCCGCGCGGAGGGGCGTCCCGGAGATTCCCGGATCGGCCCGAACTGGATGCCCCCGCTGGTTGCGGCCTTTTGGATCGCCGCGCTGGTTTCTGCGACGGTGGTTGCTTTGGATAGCTTCGCCGGGTCCAGTTTGAACTTCTCCATCAGTGCTTTTACGGCCAGAGCTTTGTCTTCGTAGGCTCGAATCTCCTGTTTGAGTTTCTGGCCTTCCTGCAACAATTTCGTGTAATCAGCCCGCCGCGCTGCAAAAAATTTCCCGCCGAAGAAAGCAACATACAGCGCGACGGCGACGGCGCCCAAGCGGACGACGCGTCTTTCTCGATGGGTCAAAGTACGCATGGCGTTACAGCTTCGGCTCCCCGGTTGCCGGGAGGATGACGGGCACGCCCGAAGGGATCGCGCCGTCGTTTGTGCTGCTAATCATCGCTTTGGGTGGAATCCGAACCGGCGCGGAGGCGGGCGGCGAACCTCCCATTCCCGGCATGGGCGCCGGCATTCCCGGCATCATCGGGAAAGGCGAGCCCATCATCGGGAACCCACCCGATCCTCCCTCCTTGGCCGCCGCTTTGATTTTTTCAATTTCCTCGGCGGAGGGGCCAATCTTCAGCGACTCGCGGGCGCTGGCTGGCTTCCATTGCGCGGTCATGCGCACAGTCACTTTCTGCCGGTCGGGCGTGGGCGTTTGTTCTTCCACCGTCACATTGGAGAAAAATCCCGACTCAATTAATTTGGAGCGAAACTGCACGACCTGCTGGAGGTCCCGCAGGCTACCACGCAGCGCGATTTCTCCGCGGCGATCCATGGCCAGTGAGTCAATCCGCGTTCCTCCCGGGGCCGAGTTGGCCAGGAGGTACATTGCTTCAAGGTAAGGCGATTGGTTCTGTTTGAGGTATTGGAGCAAACTCAACTCCCGATCAATGATGGCCAGCGTTCCACGGGAAGCCTTGGCCGCGACCAGCTTTTTCGAAAGATACGGTTTCAGCAGCACCGCTTCCGCGTACGGAAACAAAAGGCAGCCGAGGAGAAGCAAGCCCGCCAACGCCGCCCATTTGCGCAAAACCGGTTCGGCGAGCGCCAGCCCGGTCTTCGCTGCCTGGATCTGGAGCACCACCAGGCGGTGACCCGCTTCTTGCTCGACGGCGTTCTTGAGGCCAAGGATCGCCGCGGATTGTCCTTCACCCGGCAGGAACTCCACCGGCTCACAAACCACCCCACCCCCGAGGCCATTGGCCAGCCAGGCGGCGACTTCCTCTTGTTGGGCACTTTTCCCGATGAGGTAGAGCCTTTGCCCGGACCCGTTGCGGTTGATTGCCGCTGTCAGGGCGTCCAGCGAGGCGAGGTTCTCCTCGCCCCAGGGAAGGATGCGAAGAGCCACGGGAACGCCATGGTCGAAGGCCAACAACTCCGAGTGATCCCGGCCCATCTCCAACACTGCGTAGGCCCCTGGGGGACGCGGACAAAGGTAACTGCGCGCCAACGCTGCGAGTGTGAAAATCGGGCTCACGCCACATTCGGCAAGGAGTTCGGAATATTCCGCGACCACTTCCATTCTTACCGCAGCCACCATGAATTCCTGACGTCCGTCGGTTCCGCCGTGTTCGGCCTCATCGAGCCGGAGATAGCCCCAGGCCAGTTCGTCCGGAGCGAGGGGGAATTCACTTTCGATCTGCAACCGAAGCAGTTGCTGGAGTTCACTCTTCGCCGCGGCCGGCAGCGACAGGCGGCGCAACAAGACGCCCCGGGCGTCAATGCCGCACCAGGCGCGGAGTCGAGGTTGCCATGCCTGCCGCTTCAGAAAACCCTTGAGGCCGGCGCGCAATCGTTCTTTGCAAGCCGCCGTCAATTTGCCACTGGGCAGACGTTCGAGCGGCAATTCCAGGCCCGCCCCCTCATGATTCACTCGCAGGGAACTCTGGCTGATCTCAATAAAATACGAAGCGGAATTCATGAAATCAAAACCGTTCACAAATCCTCCCGGTAGGAAAGGGTTTGGACGTCATCCGTCTCCACGCTTACGATCACCTCGATGCGCCGCCGGGCACCGGTGAAATCCACCCTCCCCTCGCTCACAATCCGGAATGTTTCCGAGCGAGCCACGACCAAGGGAGCGAGTTGCTTGAAAATATCCCGCGTGATGCCCGGCACTTTTAACAGCCAGGCAATGTTCGGAAAAAAACCGGCGGACTGCCGGTGCGAAATAATCGCCTGCGCCAGATCCCGGTTGAGACCGGGCAGGCAGGCCAGCACGTCAAGGCTCGCGGAGTTGAGGTTGACCGCGCCGGGCAAGTCGGAGTTGTCCCGCACCGTCACCTCATCGGCAATGTCCATCAGCAAAGTGTCGCTCACCACTCGTGGGCCGCCGGGCGCCGCACCCGGCGGGTTGTTCGGGGGACCGCGATTACTGCCGGGTCGGGCTTCGCTTTGGTTTTGACTCGCGGTCACCTCCAGCAGGTCCGCCAAGCTTCTGAATTCATTTTGGCCGCGGTACGCGATGATCGCTTTGGCAATCTCCGGGGTAATTCCCTTGATGCCGGTAAGCGCACGCTCATCCGCCGTTTGAAAGTTGACCCGGCGGTCACCGGCTGCGGTCAGGTTCCTGACGGAGGAGTTGACCGTCAACAGGGCCGACCAACCCGCATCCTCCAGAACGCCATCCCGGTTGGCCGGCGAATTTCCTTCCCCGTCACCCTCAGTACCGAGCAGCCCGTTTTGATCGCGATCCTGCCCGAGGAGAAGTTCCGGTGAAACTCCGCGAACCATCAGAAGTTCGCGGACCGTTTGCAGCGAGCCGTTTCGCGGCAGGCTCGGCGGTTGCAGCGACAGGTACGACTCCGCTTCCGCTCCGCCGGGGGACACTGCGTTGTCCTCATCCCGCCAATCCATGACGGCCGCCACGACATCCGGCGTCATTCCGGAGAGCTTGGTCAGTTCCTCGGGCGTGGCCGAGTTGAGGTTGAGCCGGCTTTCTTCGTCGCTCACGCCGTAAATAATCCCACCGCCCTCATCGTTACGACCGCGGCGGATTATCTGGAAATGTCCGCGCCCGAGTGCGACCTCGCGAAATTCCCGCGGGGCGTTGTAAAGCTCTCCCGTGTGGCTCTGCCCGCTGCGCCGGCGACTCTTCGCCTCGTGATACAGCAGCGCCTTGGCCTTCTCCACGCCCGCCAGTGCGAGATAATGCGCCTGCATGGCGTCGCCGTAGTTCTTGACCACCAGCAGATCAAGGCGCGCCGTGCGCAGTACGCCGACCACCGCCAGCGAAAGCAGCGCCAGACACCAGAGCAGGGCGACCAGAATGGAGGCTTTTGTTCGCATCATTTCAGTTCACGCCACCTCCCGGACCGCTGCCGTTCAGTGTCGGGGCCGATGAGTTCTGGTTGCCGGCGCTGTCCTGCCAACTGCTCGTCGCCAGATTGAGGTGGACAATGGTGCGAAAAATGAGCGGCGGTTCCGGCGTCATTGACTCCGGCGGTGTCGCAGCCTTCGGATTTGCTTGGGCGTCAAACGCGAGCGTGATGCGCACGGCTTCCGGCAGGCCGGTAAGATTTGATGGATTGCGCAAGGAACTCTTGGCCTTGCTGCCTCCCGGCATCTCGCCCCAAGTGTCAAACCAGTCGAAACCGTCGTAGTATTCAAATTGCACTCCCCGCAGTCCCCGGGCGAGTTCTTCGCGGGTGCCGCCGGAAAGCGGATCGGGCGCAATGGTGGGATTCCGTCTGCGCCAGAGAATGTATTGGCCGGAGCGCGGGTCCTTTTCGAGAAAGACGCTGACCTGGCAATAATCCCCCTCACGGGCACGGCGCGGAGGGTAATTATGAGTCGCAAAGTCCAGGTTATCCGCTGGCACGTCGCCCAAACTCCGGTCCATGCCCAGAAACTGAAAATCCTTGGCGAGCGGACCGGTCGCGCGGAGATCAGCCGTCAAGATCGCCATGGCGACACGGGCGCTTTGGAGGACATCCACCCGCGGCTCGATCAGCTTTTGGCTGGCGATAGCGGAATTGAGGCAGAGATAGGCGCTGATCAAAATCATGGATCCGAGCGCCACACTGATGACCAGTTCGATCAGGGTGAAACCAGCGCGGCTTGGTCGGGAAAGTTGTGCTTTTATCGGGCGTCTCGCTTTCGCTTTTTGGATTTTGCTGAATCCTTCCGCTGGTCGGGCCGCCCCGAAGCCAGTTCGCTGGGGGGATCGAAAAGCATGGTGCGCAACGCGTAGATACTCTTCCCGGTTTTTGAGTTTTCCACGGTCACTTCCACCTCGTGGAGTCCGCTGATGGCGGTACCGCTGATGGATTGCTTCCAGCGGTAAAGCGAAAGGCCCGCGCCGAAATCCCCGGCTTGAACTCCGTCCGCGAGAATTTTGTCGGCCTGCAGCAGTTCAATCTGACCCGCCGCCAGCAAAGCCGCCGTGGTCTGCAGTTCGGATTCCTTGTTGGAACTCAATGCGGTGGTGATCCCCAGCGTCAGGCCGACCATGGCGATTCCCAGAATCAGGATGGCACACATGACTTCCACCAACGAGAATCCTGCGTTTGCTGGGGGGGTGTTCACTTGCGCTCCAGCTCCCGAATTTGTACGCGTGCGGTGGTGGGGTTGATGC
>JANOHH010001290.1:0-6339 GCA_031406395.1 Verrucomicrobiota bacterium
TGGAGCGCGCGAGCGTTTCGCAGATGGTCAACGCCTCCTCGCCGGAATCCGGCTGCGAGACGAGCAGGTCATCAAGGTTCACGCCGAGCTTCTTGGCGTAGCCGGGATCCAGCGCGTGCTCGGCGTCAATGAACGCGGCGAGGCCGCCGGACTTCTGCGCGTTGGCAATGACGTGGAGCATCAGCGTTGTTTTGCCGGACGATTCCGGGCCGAAAATTTCGATTACACGGCCGCGGGGTACGCCGCCAACGCCGAGCGCGAGGTCCACGGCCAGCGCGCCGGTGGGGATGACCTGGATCTTGGTCTGGGCGCGGGCGTCGCCGAGGCGCATGATGGCTCCATCCCCATAGGCTTTGGTGATGGAAGAAATGGCGGCTTCGAGTTCGCGCTCGCGGGCGGCGGCCAGTTTGGCGGCTTCGGTCGGTTTCGTTTCAACGACAGATTTATCGGCGGCTTTGGGTGGCATAAATAATAATCGGGTAAAATGTTCTCAGCAGTTGCTTGACTGGCGGCGACATTAGCGAAGGCGGGTGGCGGAGTCAACGGCGCGTCTGGCGATGCGGTGAACTTCCGGCGGTTTGCCCCACGCGGAGCTTGACGGGCTGTCGCCCGGTCACGCAAAGTTCCACCGCAATTCTCAATGCACTTTTCCGCTGACCGGATTTTATGAAATCGAGCAAAACCGTACAAACAAAATGGCACTGGTTGGTCCTTGTGGCACTCGCCGCCTTCCCGCACTTCTCGTCGGCGGCGCAGCCGATGGTAACGCGGAACGCGGACGAGGATGTCAAAAGCCCCAGCGTGCGATTGAGGCCCGGATTGATGCCAAAGGACAGCTTGCTGTTCAACGGTTGGGGGGTCACGCCGGCGGGCGAATCGGTGACCATCAGTGATATGACGTTGAAGTTCGTGGTTTCGCCGGACCAGAAGGCATTGCTCGCCGCAAGCGGCGGATATAACGACACCGGCCTGACGTTGCTCGACCTTAAGGATGGTCAGGTGATCCAGTTTCTGCCGCTGCCGCAGGTCTGGAACGGCCTCGCGTTCAGCAGGGATGGTCGCCGCATTTTTGTGGCGGGCGGAGATTCGGGGGTGATCCACGTGTTCAATTATGCCGAGGGAAAGGCGACGCCGGCTGACCCGGTCAAACCCGCGCCGGACGCGATCGGTACGGTGCTGGGATCCATTGCGGTTCATCCCACCACCGGCCGGCTCTACGTCTGCAACGAGGGCAATCACGAGGTCTGGGTGCTCAACCCCGACTCGCTGGCGCTGGAAACCAAGATCGCGGCCGGCCAGCACCCGCATTCCTGCGTGATGGGAGCGGACAACCGACATCTTTACGTCAGCAACTGGGGCAGCCGCAGCGTCAGTCTGATTGACACCGAGACCCACCGCCGCGTGCGCGACTTCACGGTTGGCCTGCGTCCGAACGACATGACCCTCGCGCCGGACGGACGGTTATTCGTGGCGTGCGCGGGCGACAACACGGTTCATGTCATCCAGACCCGAACCTTGGAGGAGCCGGCCATTCCGGCGAGTCCCGCGCGCCGATTGTGGGACGGGACACGCGAGATCATCTCGACCTCGCTCTACCCACAATCGCCGGAAGGCAGCACGCCCGACGCCGTGGCCGTAACCGCCGACGGCAAAACACTGTTCATCGCCAACGCGGACAACAACAGCGTGATGGTGGTGGATGTCTCCGATCCCAACACTTCCGTCGTCAACGGGTTCATCCCGGTCGGCTGGTATCCCACGGCCGTAGCGCTCAGCCCGGACGATCAGACCTTGTTCGTCGCCAATGGCAAAGGCCTGAGTTCGCGTGCCAATGTTCCTCCGCAGCGGGCCGACCCAAAGATGCTGCATAAGCCACCGCCGTTTGATCACATCGGCCGGACGTTGCAGGGCGCTGTCTCGGTGATCCCGCGGCCGGACGCGGCGCAGATGGCGGCCTACACGGAACAGGTTCGCCGCAATTCACCGTACACCCCGGAGACGCTGCGGCGTGCGGGGATGAAGAGCAACAGCGTGATACCTGATGAAGTCGGCCAGCCGTGCCCGATCAAATATGTGCTCTACATCATCAAAGAGAACCGCACCTACGATCAGGTGATGGGCGCGTTCAAGGACGCCAATGGCCGGCCGGCCGGCAATGGCGATCCAAATCTGGTAATGTTCGGTGAGGAGGTGACGCCCAACCAGCATCAACTCGCCCGCGATTACGTGTTGCTCGATAATCTCTATTGCAATGGCGAGGTGAGCGTGGACGGCCACAGTTGGTGTGATGCCGCCATCGCCACGGACTTCAACCAGCGCTCGTGGATCATCTCCTATTCCAAGCACGGCAAGCTGCCCGGCAACGAGGAGATGGAAAATCCGGCGGCGGGCTATCTTTGGGATCTCTGCCAGCGCCATGGCGTAAGCTACAAGAATTACGGGGAAGGCGCCCAGCGCGTGGCTTCGGTCAATCGCGGCACATGGACGGGCGAACGTGACATGGACAAGGTGCAGCACTGGATTGACGACTTGCACGCGGCGGAAAGCACCGGCGCGCTGCCGCGTTTCACGATCATGTCACTCGGGGAGAATCACACCCGCGGCACCACGCCCGGCGCGTTCACACCGGACGCGTCGGTCGCCAGCAACGATCTCGGTCTGGGCAAAATCGTCGCAGCCGCCACGCACAGCCGGTTCTGGAAGGAGATGGCAATCTTTGTCATCGAAGACGACGCCCAGAACGGCCCCGACCACGTGGACGCACATCGCACGGTGGGTTTTGTGATTAGCCCCTGGTGCAAGCGTGGGTTCGTGGACAGCACGCTCTACACAACCGCCAGCATGATTCTGACGATGGAATTGATTCTGGGTCTGCCGCCGTTGACGCAGTACGACGCCGGCGCGACACCGATGTTTAATTGCTTCCGCAAAACTCCCAAACTGACCACCTACCATCCGCTTACGCCCAAGGTGGATTTGTCCGCGCGCAACACGGCGAAGTCGCCGTTCGCCCTGCAATCGCAGCAGATGGATTGGAGCGAATACGACCGCATTCCGGAGGACGAACTGAATCGAATTCTCTGGTTCGTCACGAAAGGGCCGGACGTGCCGTATCCCGCGCCGATCCACCGCGCCGTGTTTACGCGCTAATGATCCATCGCCACGTGGTCAACGCGGGTCGCTCGGCACCACTCAGGTTTCGTTGAAATCCTTGCCTGCCTCGCTTCACGGCCTTAGGACTTGATTTGCACCGCGGCAAACTACTATCCAAACGAAATGCAACAGCTCCCGTTTTGGAAACGCCCCTGGCAGTGGCTGAAGAAGCAGTATGAAATTCCGGTGCACCCCCGCTCTACAGGCGACGCGCGGAATAGAGCAGGCGGGGTTGATCCGCCCGCAGAATCTCGGTTGCTGCTGACGCGCCGTGTGTCGGTTGCCGATGCCGAGGCTGCAGCGGAGATTTGGGGTTTTCGCGAAACCTACTACTGCCCGAAGTGCAAGGATTACTTCGTGCTTGCATGGCACGCGCGATCCTCGCCACTGGTCGGACAATGTAAAGTCGTCCCGCAGCCGGAGCAGTTGACCGATTCCGATCCCGGCAGTGTTTTTTGTCCCCAGTGTAACTCTGATTACAGCCAGTACGGGAAAATCCCAACGCCCGGCCTGGTTGAAGCCGGCCCCGAGGGCGCGCGCGTGCTTGAAAGCTTTGACTACATTTTCCCGGAAGGCGCCTCAAAACAAGTTAACATATTCAGGATTGGAGAGTTTGAAGTCGAAAGAATCGTGCTCTTTGTGGTGGGGGAATTTCCTGAAGAAATGGATGTCCGCGAGTTCGCTTACGCCGAGTTGCACGCGGCAGTGCTTGAACGGGACAACAGTGAGCTTGACGATCTAGCGCAGGCCGGGATTCCCTTTCACTTGGTGCGCATGAATGAGATCGTTGACGAAACTTACTGGCTGGCCCCGGTTCTAAGGCGAGAGTTTTATCATTCTGGAGAATCGCGAACTCAAAATTTTGTCACTCGCGGTGTGGCCAACCTTCGGCCACCACTCCGGCAGGCATTGCTTTGTTTGGTGCTGTCGTTGTGAAGTTCACTCGGGGCACGGTTCGAGACACGCCAAAGCGCTAGCGCGCGTCGCTCTGCATCACCCAGGCCTCGTTGAAGTGAGCGTGCTTGATGGATTCGTTGGCGGGTTTGCCGACCGCGTCCAGCTCCACTTCACTTTTCTTCTGATGAAAGCTGTAGCTGGCGTGCAACGTGCCGTCTTTCGCCTGAATGATTGAAGGATAGTGATACATGCCGGCGCCAGCCTTGGCGTCGGCTTCGGAGTCGCGTTCCAGGTAACGTTTCCATTTCCAGGTTTTGCCCTCGTCGTCGGAGAGCGTCACGGCCAGCCGGTGCCGGCCCTCTTCCAGATCATTATTGATCAGCAGCCAGCGTCCGCTACGCAAGGCGATGATCTCGACACCAGCGCCGGAATCCGTCCGATCGGAATCCGCCACTGGACTCCAGGATTCGCCTCGGTCGGTGGACTCGCTGATCGGGATGCGTTGGGGTGGCGGTCCATCATCCCGCATATAGGTTACGAGCGTTCCGTTTTTCTTTTGGATCAGGCTAGGCTGGGAATTGACGAGGCTGACGAGCGGCGTACTGGTGAACCAGGATTGGCCCCAGTTGTCCGAAATGGCCATCAGGCAAAAATCAAACCCGTCCGAATAGAGCGGCACGATCAGCCGCTTGCCGTCCAGCACGTAGGGGTGCACCCGTGTCATCCAGCCGAGCCGGCAGTTGAGCTTCTCCTTGAGTCGTGTGCGGTTCTTTTGGATCCAGCCGGCGAACTCCTCCGGCTTCATCTCGGGCGCCGGCCCGGCGACCAGTCGGTCCAGGCCGGCGTTTACGAGCGCCGGAAAGTTCGTGCCCGGTGTGACGTGGAGGATGTCGCTCGTTTCCCACTTGGGCGCTCCGGGCTTCTGATAGTTGGACGAAATGCGGTATTTGAGGAGCGCAGATTCCCAGAGGTTATCGAGAATCGTGGGCCAGATTAACCAGAGGCGCTTTTTCGGATCAATGAACATGGTCGGGTTGGTGTCGGGATAACCCGGCGTGTCGGCCATCACGAACGGTGCGCTCCATTGGCGGTCGCCCTTGCGCTTCCGCGCTCCCATGATGGCCACGTCATCGGCCCAACGCTCACCCGAACCGCGATACCAGCAGACCAACAGCTCGCCATTCGGACATTCCACGATGCACGAGCCGTGGTTGTGCAAAGATTCCAGCGGAAAGATCAGCTCGGATTCCAGAAAAGGGCGATCCGGCTTTTTCGAATCGGCGGCGCTGATCAATGGAGCGATCAAGCAGGAAAGTAGAATCAGGGCAGGACGGATTTTCATAGGCGATGCTTCGGCAACGTTGAGTTCAAACTAACGAGGCGTTCTGGTGCCGAACAGGAAAAAAGCCGGCCCGCTCCGAATGAGGTTGTCAAACGCAACCGAACTCTAAAAATTGTCGCGCACATGTCAGACACGAAGCTATTGCTCGGCATTGAAATTGGCGGCACCAAGCTGCAACTCGTCCTCGGTGACGCGACCGGTCGAATTCACGAGCGGCGGCGGCTCATGGTGGAGGCCGCCCAAGGCGCCGCGAGGGTCCGGCAGCAAATCGAGCGGACGATTCCCGAGTTGCTGGCGGGGAAAAAAATCGAGGGTGTCGGTGTGGGCTTCGGCGGGCCGGTGGACTGGCGGACGGGAAGAATTAATCGCTCCCATCACCTGGCCGGCTGGTCGGGGTTTGCGTTGGCGGACTGGTTGCGGGCGCAGATCGGGGTGGACGTCTTCGTGGACAACGACGCCAACGTGGCCGCTTTGGGGGAAGCGCTGCACGGGGCAGGGGTAGGGCTGAATCCCGTCTGCTATGTGACCTTGGGCAGCGGCGTGGGCGGTGGTTTGGTAACCGAGGGCAGGATTTATCACGGCGCGATTCCGGGCGAAGCGGAAATCGGCCACCTCCGGCTGGATCGCAACGGGACGACGATCGAATCGCGGTGTGCCGGTTGGTCCGTGGATGCCCGCATCCGCGCTTTGAAAGCCACGGCACCGGCGAGCCTGTTGGCGCGTTTGGCCGCAAGTGAATCCCGCGGTGAAGCTCGCCACCTGAACGCCGCGCTGGAGCAGGGCGACGCGACGGCGCTGCACCTTTTGCGCGAGATCGGGGAGGACCTGGCCTTCGGGCTTTCGCACGTGGTCCATTTGTTTCATCCGCAGGTCATCATCATTGGAGGTGGCCTGTCTGCCGTGGGCGAACCACTGCGAGCTTCCGTTCAATCCGCTTTGCCCGGTTT
>JANOHH010001310.1:0-1627 GCA_031406395.1 Verrucomicrobiota bacterium
GCCAGAGTGACCAGATCTTGCACGGTTTTTAGAGGAGAGTCAGCCGATACCACCAAAAGGGCCGGGGCAACTCCGATCGGCGCGATCGGTGTCAAATCTTTGTCTGGGTCATATTGCGCACTGCTCGACAACTGCCTGGCAATAGTGATCGAGCCGGCTCCAATCAACAGCGTATTCCCATTAGGAGAAGATCTTGCGACGTAGGCTGCAGCGATGTTGCCACTTCCGCCCACTCGGTTCTGTACAACGACTGTCTGGTCAAGCAACTTAGATAGATCCTCACCCAAAGTGCGGGCGACGATGTCTACCGCACCGCCCGCGGGGTTGGGCACAATCAGCGAAATTGGCGCCGTAGCAGCCGCTTGAGCGGAGCCAACCGCCTTGCTATCTGCGATCGCTCAGCGCAGGGTGGTCAACACTTCCAACGCCAATGAAGGCGACGGCAGAAAACGATACAACTACTATGCAACTGAAATTCGATTGGTTGATTGTGCTGGAAAACCTGCGCCGGGGAATCATGGTCACCGACACGGTGCTGGATGGCCCCAAAAGTCCGCGCATCGTTTACGTCAACAGCGCCTGGCTGAAAATGACCGGCTACGGTCGCGACGAACTCCCCAATCAGACCCCGCGCATACTGCAAGGCAAGCATACAGACCGCGCCGTGGTCGGCTCGATTAAGACAAAGCTGCTGAACCGCGAAGTATTCCACGGACAGACGTGGAATTACCGGAAGGGCGGCGAGCCGTTCCTCATGAACTGGTATTGCTACTCCATCTACGGCGAGCGGCCCAAGCCGATTTACTACGTGGCCGAGCAGGAAGATGTGACGGAGCTTGAAACCCTGCGCATGAAGCAAAGGTTGCTCGTTGATCCGCATGATCGGGACGCTCTGGGCTTTTTCTCCGTGTTGGACGAGTGGAAAGCCAAGCGCAAGAAATCCTGAGATCTTGTCCGCAACAAAACTCATCCTGCTCACCGGTGCCACCGGCTACATCGGCGGACGACTGCTCAAAGAACTCGAGACGCAGGGGCAACGCGTTCGCTGTCTCGCCCGGCAGCCGGAATTTCTGCGCGCGCGCGTCGCGGGCAATACTGAAATTGTCGCTGGCGACGTTTTGGCTCCCGCCAGTTTGAATCAAGCCATGAGCGGCGTGGACACGGCCTACTACCTTGTTCACTCCATGCAGCGGGGCGCTGATTTCTCGGAACAGGACCGTCAAGCCGCGCAAAACTTTGGCGCGGCAGCGCGTGCGACTGGGGTGCGTCGAATCATTTATGTTGGAGGACTGGGCGACGATCGGCAGGAGCTTTCGGCCCACTTACGCAGCCGCCACGAAGTGGGCGATGTCCTGCGCGCCAGCGGGGTAACAGTGTTGGAGTTCCGCGCTTCGATCATCATCGGGTCGGGCAGCCTCTCGTTTGAATTGATCCGCGCCTTGGTGGAGCGGTTGCCCGCCATGATCATGCCGCGCTGGGTGAACGTAGTCGCCCAGCCCATTGCGATTAATGACATCCTCTCCTATCTGCTGGCCGGGCTGGATGTGTCGCTCGACGGAAATAAAATCTTTGAGATCGGCGGTGCCAACCAGGTGTCTTACGGCGACATCATGCGCGAATACGCCCG
>JANOHH010001223.1:0-6368 GCA_031406395.1 Verrucomicrobiota bacterium
GCCGGTGACACTGCCTGCCGTGATGGCATAGGGCACGGAAGTGATCTTCTGGCGGGGACTGAGCGGGGCAAACGCGCCGCCGCCATTGGTGCGCACGCCAATTTCCAACCAGCGGTCAGCACCCGGAAATGCTGCGGCACCGAAATCGAGCGTGACAGCAAAAAAGGCATTGCTCACGGCGGTGGGTGAGTTGGTGACGGGGCCGGCCACGGCCGTGCCGTTGCTTGCGGCGTCCCAGACACTGAAGGTAAGGTCAAAGGAGCCGCTGGCCGGTGTGCCGCCGTTATCGAGCCGGCCTTGGTAGGTAAAGGCGGTGGTTTGGGCGCAAGCCGAGTTGAGTCCCAAGCTCAGGCAGCAAAGGAGGGTTGCGGCTGTGATCCCGTTGATGTGTTTCATATTGGTCATGTTCGTGGTTTCAGTTTGTTGCCAGAGATTTTGAAAGGCCAATGCTAGGGTTGGCGATGAAGGCGTTGTAAGCGCCGCCCGGTACATGGTAGGGGCTCCGGTTGGCAGCCGCGCCCCAGTTGCCGCCTGCTGTGTTAGTCCAGACGATGTCGGCGGCCTGGAAGCACTCGACCAAAAGCAGGGCGGCGAGCAAAATTTTCAGCGTTTTTATATTCATAACCACAGGCGGTTCATCCCTATTAAAAGGAACGGGCGGGAAGTGTTACCGGAAAAGTGGAAAAAGTTTTGGAACGGGGCAGAAGTCTTAACCCCTAAACACACCAAATACTCGAAATGAGGGCCTTAAACAGGCAATGACCCGGTTATCCCCGACTCGTCCAATCAGGGCGCTGCCAGCCCAGAATGCCCGCCACAGTCGCGAGCGGTCGCAGAGGCCAAGGTCAGGGGAATGGAAGTCAGAGGAATCCATCTAGTGGCATTGCCCCTATTCCCCTGACGCACATTCCCCTGACCATGCAGCGCGAGGGAATGGCGATCACCGTTTTTCCAAGCGCAAGGGACGGTTTTCTTCCGGGAGGATGGTCAGCCGGATCAGCGCATTGGAGGCGGCAGTCAAAAGGTTGGAGGCGGTCCAACCGACGGAGGCCACGTAGAAATTACGGTCCAGGTCGGACTCGACTCGCAGCCGAAAGGTCTGGCCATTGGTGAGGATGGGCGACCGGGTTGGATCGGGGCGTCCGGGTTGGTCCGCCTTGATCTGGCAACGCAGCGAAGGCAGCAGCTCCGCAGGCACGTTCAGGAATTGCAAGCGCACCGGGCAGCCATCTTCGTCTTCGAAAGGCACCCGCCAAAAATTGGCCGTACAACGATCTTCCTTGAAGGCGTCAACTCGCAGCAGATACACGCCGTCGTCGCTCGGCGGGGTGATCCCATGCTGGTTGGCCATGTGAGGCAACTCGCGGAGAAACACCTGGGAAACCACCACGGGGCCAATGACCGCAAGAACGATGACGACGACCAAGGCGGCTTTGAGGGGTTCGCGTTTCACCCATTTCCAGGCCCGCTCTGGCAGGCTCGTGCGGCGGGCGGAGATGGGCTTGTTTGCGTGCCAGTTGTCCAAATCCGTCGCGAATGCCTCCGCCGAGGCGTAGCGGTGGGTCGGGTCTTTCTCGAGGCATTTCAGGCAGATGGTTTCCAGGTCCCGATCAATCGCCGGATTGAGCGCCCGGGGTTTAGGCGGTTCGGCATCGGCAACGAGTTTGAGGGTGGCGAGGGACGTTTCGGCCCGGAACGGCAGTTGCCCAGTGAGCAATTCGTAAAGCATGACGCCGAGGCTGTAAATATCCGTCGCCGTGCTGACCGAACGGGTCTTTCCGGCCGCTTGTTCCGGGGACATGTAGTAGGGCGAACCCATCACGGCTTCGGTAACGGTGAGGTGGCTGTCGGTCGCCAAGCCTTTTGCCAGGCCGAAATCGGTGACGTACGGTTCGCCCGATTCGTCGAGCAGGATATTTGAAGGCTTGAGGTCGCGATGGATGATCCCATGCTGGTGGGCGAAATGGACGGCGCGCGCAATTTTGGCGATGAGTTCAGCGGAGTCGAGAGCGCTCGACCCTCGACCTTCGACCCTCGACAGCTTCTCCGCCAGACTGCCGCCTTCGATCAGTTTGATGGTGAAAAACGGCCGGCCTTCGTGTTCGCCCACTTCGTAGATGGGGACAATGTTAGGATGTTCAAGCTGAGCGGCCGCTTGGGCCTCAAACTGGAAACGCGCGCGTTCGGTGGCACTGGCGAACTGACCGGCCAGAATAAGTTTGAGGGCGACAATGCGCTTGAGGTTGCCGTGGCGAGCCTTGTAAACCACCCCCATACCGCCGCGTGCAATTTCCCCGAGCAGCTCGTAGTCGCCAAAATGCTTCGGCTCCGCGCTGGCCAGGGAAGGTTGATCGGGCAAGCCGAGGCGCAGCAGGCAGGGCACGCACACTCCGCCGGGGGCGTCCGCAGTTAACTCCGCGTTGCAGGACGGACATTTGCTGGTTGCGGTCATGGGTGTCTGGCGGTCATCAATGTTATCAAAAGGAAAAGCGCCGTAGTGTTACGAATATTTGCGGCATCCGCCTCCTCACGTCGGCGGCTACGGGCCACCTTACCCGGCAAAGAGCGCAAACAACTCGCGAATTTCCGGTTCGATCTCCGCCGAACTGTCCACCGTGCGGCGGATCTCGCGGATGAGCAACTGACGAAATTCGGACCGCAGATCATGCGTGGCCTTGCGGGCGGCGGCCTCGGTCATTTGTAAACGCGCCGCGACCGCCGCATAGTCGCCGCGCGCGGCGTCCCCCATGAGGAACGGTTGCAGCGACTCAAACCCGGCCGCCTTGCCGTTGGCGGCATGTTGCGCTTTCAACTGTTGCAGGACCTGCTCGATGACGATGTTGGCCCAGACTCGGTCGAGGGTTTTGGCCGGGTCGGTCACGGTGGCCGGCAGGAGCCGGTAGTGTTCCTCGGCCACCATCTCGTCAATGAAAATGAACGGAGTTTTGCCGCCCCGTTTCAAAGTCTGCAGCTTGGCGTGCTCGTTGTTTAGAAAATTCTCCAGGCAGGCGAGAAGAAAGGTGCGGAACCGGCCTTTGGCAGGATCGACCGTTTGCAGAGCGTTGCGCGCAAGCAGGTCCGCGAAAAAACCCTGAGTGAGGTCCTTGGCATCCGCGGAACTATAACCGCGCCGGCGGATGAAAGCATAGAGGGGCGGCCAGTAAGTTGTGCAAAGTTGCTCAAGAGCCTGCCGTGCGTCCGGCGATTGCTCCTTCGCGGCAATCAGAATTCCGCTCCAGTACGTGTCGTTGAATCGCGCCTTGCTGTCGTCAATTGAACTCTGATGTTCCTCCGCCATGGCGCGGGCAGTTAACAGGATTCCTTTGCTCGAAGCAAGGTTCGGGATTGCAGGTGTACTTCGGGCTGAGTTGGGCCGATGTGGTCGGAATTCAACGCAAAGGCGCGAAGCGGCAAAGGCGACAAGGTGGGACTGCAAACGGCAAAGGAAGGCACGACTGGCTGTCACATACAGGCCAGTGATGCACCGTTCGTCGGATTTCTTGTTCTTTTTCTTTGCGCCTTTGCGCCTTTGCTTTAAACAGTCTTCCGAATGGATTCGGCTAGGATTGAATGCCTGCGTTTTTCGGATACCGTGGGTGAGAGATGAGACCATTTTGACCGTCATGCTGATGAAACTATCTTTGCGAACGTTGATCCTCACCGGTGGGGTCAGTCTGGCCCTGGCCGGCCCGCCGTCGGAAGTCACCGAACCGGCGCGGGTCCTGAACGCCGTCGTCCCGGAAGGCCACGGCAATGCCGCCGCGTCCACCCCGTGGAAAAAACTGGCCGGCGACGCAGCATCACGCTTCCACAGCTCGGATTAAGTGCATCCGGCCCCGAACATAGCTGGAAAGGAATCACAACCGGGGAGTTTTCAGCTTGGCCACCGGCCCAGCCTGGATGGTTTTCGCGGAGTCGCCATTCTGCTGGTAGTGCTGATTCATCTGGACATCCTCGACGCCCAATGGGGCTTCATTGGGGTGGATATTTTCTTCGTGTTAAGCGGATTCCTGATCACATCAATCCTGATTGCCGAATACGACCAATCCCTGGACATCAGCCTGAAGAGTTTCTATTGGCGCCGTGCGCTGCGCCTGCTGCCGGCGCTGATGACCGTGTTGCTCGTCTTCGTCGCCTACACCGGCCTCACCAGCCCGTGGAAGAAAACGCTGCAAACCCTGGTCTACGCACTGCAGGCACTCTTCTACTGGACGAACTGGGCGATGGTTTTCAACCTGGGCGAACGCGCCAACCATTTCTTCAATCACACCTGGTCCTTGTCCATCGAGGAACAATTTTATTTCATCTGGCCGGTCATCCTTTTCTTTCTGCTTCGAAAATTAAAATCCCGGACGTCGTTACTGTGGTTCGTACTGTTGGCTGTCGCGCTCTCCGTCCTCGTCCGCCTGGTTTTATTCACGCTGGGCGAAAACAGCTTCTGGCGGTTTTACTGTGGGCTGGATACCCGGGCGGATTCGCTTCTCCTCGGCGCCAGCGCCGGCATTGTCGCCACGGGCAACCTGCTGCCAGCGTGGCGCTGGGTTGCAAACGCACTCCAGATCGCGGCGGCAATTTCTGTGGCAGGCCTGGGTTGGTTGTCCCGGAAGGATTTGCATGATCCATGGATGTATGGCATCGGCTGGGGGCTGACTTCCCTGTTTGCGGCGCTGATCATCCTCCAGCTGGTCATCACCCGAAACAGTTTCCTGCATTGGGTTTTGGAGAGCCGGCCGTTAACCTATCTTGGACAAATTTCCTACGGATTGTATTTGTGGCATCACCCGATTTTTCATGTGCTGCGGAATTTGCACTGGAGCCATTGGCAGTATGCCGCCGTGCCGATTACCCTCGCGGTGACCTTGGTTTGTTATTACTTGGTCGAGCGCCCTTGCCTGCGCCTGAAGCGACGCTTCGAACAGGTAAAGCCTTGAAGATGAACAATGGCACTTGCGTGCAGCTCGGGAACGCTGGAAAATCCGAACTGAAGGTCAGAGAGGTCAATCGCGCCAATGATTCTCGGCCGCCTTCAACGAATTGGTGTCGATTAGCCAATTCGCCAGGCCGCTGTGGGGGTTTAATGAACCCCCATGAAAAGGGATTCGTTGCCAAACGCAGGGTCCGTTGTTAGTTAGACCACGCTACACGCCATGAAACTAATTTTGCGAACGTTGGTCCTCACCGGTGGGGTCAGTCTGGCTCTCGCCGGCCCGCCGCCGGACATTGCCGAGCCGGTGCGGGTTCTGCGCGCCGTTGGCCCGGAAGGACAAGGTAACGCCGCGGCGTCTGCCGCGTGGAAAAAACTGGCCGTCGGCGACGCGACCACCCTCGTGCCGCTGCTGGTCGCGATGGACGGCGCGAATGATTACGCGTTGAACTGGCTGCGGGCCGCCGTGGATGCGGTCGCCGGCCGCGAACTGGCGGCAGGCCGCCCGCTGCCGCTACCGGAACTGAAGCAATTTCTCCGGCAAACCGAACACAATCCCCGCGCCCGCCGCCTGGCGTTTGAGTTGGTGGTCCGGGCGGATCCAGCCGCCGCCGATCAACTCCTCGCCGGCATGTTGAATGATCCCAGTTTGGAACTTCGACGCGATGCCGTGCAAAAGTTGATTGACCAGGCAAATCAAGCGCTCGCCCCTACCAACCCGGTCGTCGCCGTCCCGCTCCTGCAATCGGCGCTGAAGTCCGCGCGCGATGTCACGCAGATTGACGACATTGCCGGGAAGCTCCAGGGGTTGGGCCAGCCCGTGGACTTGCAGAAGCATTTCGGTTTTCTCGCCGAATGGAAAGTGATCGGTCCGTTTGACAACACCGGCAACCAGGGTTTTGAAACGGCTTATCCGCCGGAATTGAAAATTGATCTGACGGCGGAGTATGACGGCAAGAAGGGCAAGGTCCGCTGGCAGGATTACGTGACCAAGCACAAGTACGGCATGGTGGACATGAACCAGCCGTGCGGCAAACTCAAGGAGGTGATGGCCTATGCGACGACGCATTTTTATTCGGACCGGACGCGGGCCGTGGAGTTGCGGCTCGGCGGCAAAAATTCCTGGAAGGTTTGGTTGAACGGCAAACTGCTCTTTGCCCACGACGAGTATCACACCACTGCGGAGATTGATCAGTATCTCATGCCCGCCCAGCTCCAGGCTGGGCGCAACACGATCCTCGTGAAAGTTTGCCAGAACGAACTCGTCAAGGATTGGACCGAAGAATGGGAATTTCAACTGCGGATCACCGACGCCCTCGGCACACCTATTGTGTCCGCCAGCCCACCACGTAACGCCGACGCCGGGAAACCGGCGGGCAACCAAGCCACAAAAAACTGATGCATTCATTTCAAGCCTCCGTAGCGGCGTCTCGGCAGAGCGCCG
>JANOHH010001342.1:0-1035 GCA_031406395.1 Verrucomicrobiota bacterium
CCGAAACAACTCCGCGACCTGCACATCGAGTTGAAGGGGAAACAACCGACTGCCGGCGGGCCAAAGGCGTAGGTGGGTAATAAAACCTACCTCAATTTTCTTTCATAATGTTTGAGAAAGCGTTGGATGCTTATTGACGGACCCATTCACTGAATCGGGGAGGGCTTTGGCTCAGACTGATTGGCAACTTGAATCCTCGAAGTGAAAGTTTGATTTCAGGTCGCAGACGGGCCACGCTTTGGGCGGCAATTTATTATTATGAAACCCATCCCATCACGGTTGGCAAAGTTCCTGTTGGCGGGGGCGCTGGTTGGTTTTCAGGCGATCGCCGGAACGGGAGGCTTTTCTGGCAAGGTGACGGAGACCATGGACGCCGGCGGTTATACCTACGTGCTCGTGGACACCAACACGAACAAAGTCTGGGCGGCGGCGACGAAGTTTCAAGTCAAGCCGGGCGACTTGGTGACCGTGCCGGAGGCGATGCCGATGACCAACTTTCACAGCCAGTCGTTGAATCGGGATTTTCCGGTGATCTATTTCGCGGGGAGCATCAAATTAAATGGGGCCAATGCCGCCGCACTGCCCGCGGGCCATCCGCCAATGGCTGGTCAAGCCCCGCCGCTCAAGAGGGATTTCACCGGGCTCAAGCCGGCCAAGGATGGAAAAAGTGTTGCAGAAATTTACGCGACCAGTGCCAGGCTTGAAGGTAAATCCGTCAAAGTCCGCGGCAAGGTGGTGAAGTATAACGCCAATATCCTCGGCAAGAACTGGCTGCATATCCAGGATGGGACTGGTAGTGCCGGCAGCAACGATCTCCTCGTCACCACCACCGGCGCGTCCAAAATGGGCGACACCGTGCTGGTCGAAGGCAAAGTGGCGATGAACAAAGATTTCGGCGGCGGCTACAAATACAGTTTGCTGATAGAAGAAGCCAAAGTGACGGTTGAGTAAGCGTGGTTTCGGATTCCGGTTAGCGGCAGGGCGTTGGGGGGAAACCTTTGTGATGCATTCGGACCTTCACTCGTCACGTCCGAG
>JANOHH010000024.1:0-1169 GCA_031406395.1 Verrucomicrobiota bacterium
CACGGCTGGCCGTCGCCGTGCCACACCTGGACGAAACGAACACCCCGCTCCAGCAGCCGGCGCGCAATCAGCAATTGCCGCGCTTGCGTTCCGTCACCGTAGAGCTTGCGGATGCTTTCGGGCTCACGCGTAATGTCAAAGGCGTCGGTCGCGTCCATCTGCATCCGATACGCCAGTTCGAACGATTGAATGCGCGCTTCCATTTGCGCGTCCTGCGCCCGCCGCCGGGCGTGCTGTTCGTTGAGCTGACGCAGCAGATCCAGTTGCTGGCGTTGTTCTTCGGACGAAACGGACTTGTTCTGGATGTGCTCGACCAGCTTTTCGATCTCCTTGTGCTTGGTGTTGATGTAGGTGCCCTGAAAAATTCCCGGCAGAAATGCGCTCTGCCAATTCTGCGATTCCTGAATCGGATAACCGCCGGGGCACATCGAGATGAAGCCGGGCAGGTTTTGGTTCACGGTGCCCAACCCGTAACTGACCCACGAGCCCATGCTCGGGCGCGGCAGCCGGGCCTCGCCGCAATTCATCAATAGCAACGACGGCTCATGGTTCGGCACATCGGCGTGCATCGAACGAATCACCGCGATTTCGTCAATGTTCGCCGCGACGTGCGGAAACAACTCGCTGACCTCGATGCCGCTCTGGCCGTATTTCTTGAACTGGAAGGGCGATTGAAAGGCCGCGCCCGTGCGTCGTTCGGTCGGCAGATTGCTCATCGGCAACTGCTGGCCGTGCAACTTGGCGAGGATGGGTTTGGGGTCAAACGTGTCCACGTGCGAGGGCCCGCCGTTGGCAAAAATGTGGATGACGCGCTTGGCCCTGCCCGGAAAGTGCGGGGCCTTGGGCGCGAGCGGCGAATTGTCGCTGACGGCATCCGAGGCCAGCGCCGAGCTCAGCAATTCCGGACCGAGCAGATTTGCCAGGCCCACCATCCCGAAACCCATGCCGCAACGGCCAAGAAAATCGCGCCGTGTGAGGAAGCGATCTTCCAACCTGGGTTGATGCTGGGCGGGATTCATGCCCGGAAAAAAGCGTGGTTTCCAATCATCTGATTTTTATCCTCCGCTTTCTTACGCCAGCGTCAACCAGTAATTTCAGTTGCGGAGGATGGGAATCCGTAAGAAGCGGGCTGCGGAACTCAACGCCAAGCCGCCAAGGGGCAAAGACGC